>NZ_JZWV01000229.1 GCF_000966975.1 Streptomyces katrae
CTGTGGGCAGTCTGTACCCGTCGGCGGATGCGTCCCACTCGATTTCCTCGCCGTCGGCCTGGAACTGGTAGACGGGGGCGAAGCCGTCGCGCTGGGACAGCGCGTTGCAGAATCGGACGGCATCCCACCAGGAAACGCTGTCGACGGGTATCCGGTCCCCGTGGGCGGCGCTCGGATGCCCGTCGGCGATCCGTGCGTAGAGCGCCTGGGTGATCGGGTACGCCGCGAGCTGGTAGGGCGCAAGCTCAACCGCCCAGCTGCGCTGGGTGCGCCGGTCCGACAACACGATCTGCCCGGCGGGAATGTCGATCATCTCGGGCTCTGCACTCGTATCCATACTCCGAGGAGGTTACGTGAGTCCCCCGCACGCGTGTCCGGGACAGACCGCTCTCCGCCATAGGTGAACGCCACCCCGAGCGGGCGCAACGGCCATTACCGTCCGGTCGCATGACGACGGTGACAACCCGTTCGGTCGAATACCCGGCCGACAGCCTGACGATGATCGGACACCTCTCCCTTCCGGCCGGCGCCGAGCGCCGGCCCGCGGTCCTGATCGGACCCGAGGGGATGGGGCTCAGCGACGTCGAGCGCCGGCGGGCCGAGGCTCTGGCGGAGCTGGGGTACGTGGCGCTGGCCTTCGACTCCACGGCGGACGCTAGAGGAGCCCTTCACCCCGGTGGACCACGCCGCGCCTCCCGGCGTCGGCTACCACCCACGGCACGCACAGCGAGCCGGGGATGACATCGTCGCCCTGCTCGACTTCTGTAACTACTAGTATGTACAGTATCCGCATGAGCACTCAGGACCGACTGATCGAGTCCACCCGCGAACTGCTGTGGGAGCGCGGTTACGTGGGCACCAGCCCCAAAGCGATCCTGGAGCGCGCGGGCGTGGGCCAGGGCAGCATGTACCACCACTTCCACGGCAAACCCGACCTCGCGCTGGCCGCGATCCGCCGCACCTGCGAGGAGCTGCGCGCCGCCGCGCAGAGCGTGCTGGAGGGGCCCGGGACGCCGTACGAGCGGATCAGGGCCTATCTGCAGCGCGAACGCGACGTGCTGCGCGGCTGCCCCGTCGGGCGCCTGACCATGGACCCGGACGTGGTCGCGAACGAGGACCTGCGGGCGCCGGTGGACGAGACGATCGCCTGGCTGCGCGAGCAGCTCGCCCGCATCGTCGAGGAGGGGCAGGAACAGGGCCAGTTCGCCCGGTCCCTCGACGCGCGGGAGATCGCCGCGACGGTCCTCGCCACGGTGCAGGGGGGCTACGTCCTGGCCCGCGCGTCCGGCTCGCCCGCGGCCTTCGACTCGGGGGTACGCGGTCTGCTCTCCCTTCTCCGACCGGCATCCTGAGGAGTTCCCCATGCACATCACGACCAGGCGACCCGACACCCTGCAGGGCCCGGCGGAGCACTTCACGGGCACGGTGTGGCTGGACGAGATAGCCGCGCCGGAATCACCGTCCCGGCTGCGGATGTTCAGCGTGCACTTCGCCCCCGGCGCGCACACCGCCTGGCACCGCCATCCGCACGGCCAGGTCCTGCACGTCCTGGAGGGCGAGGGACTGGTCCAGCGCGAGGGCG
This sequence comes from Streptomyces katrae, assembly GCF_000966975.1. Classification (GTDB taxonomy): domain Bacteria; phylum Actinomycetota; class Actinomycetes; order Streptomycetales; family Streptomycetaceae; genus Streptomyces; species Streptomyces katrae. The sequence continues at coordinate 1,583 of NZ_JZWV01000229.1, forward strand.
GTGACGTCGCGGCGATCCGGGCGGGCGATACCGTGTGGATCGAGCCCGGCGAACGGCACTGGCACGGAGCCGCTCCCGGCACCTTCATGACGCACCTCGCCGTCGTGGAAGCGGCTGAGGACGGCTCGACCGTCGAATGGCACGAGCACGTGGACCACTACCCCGCTTGAGAACGGAGCTCACGGTGCACGCCATGCAGTACGAGATGACCCTGCCCGCCGACTACGACATGAACATCATCCGCGACCGCGTCTCCCGCCTCGGGACGCCCTCGACGACTGGGACGGCCTCGGCTTCAAGACGTACCTGATGCGCGAGCGCGGGGTGCACGGTTCGACGGTCAACCAGTACGCGCCGTTCTATCTCTGGAACACCATGGAGGGGATGAACACCTTCCTGTGGGGAGGAGCCTTCCAGGGGCCCGTCAACGACTTCGGGCGGCCCGACGTGCGGCAGTGGACGGGCCTGGCCTACGAGGAGGGCGCCGCGGCCGGCTCTCCGGCCGTCGTCGCGGTGCGCCGGCGGCAGCGGGTTCCGGAGACCGTCACGCTGTCCGAGTTCATGGAGGACGCGGTGCGCGAAACGGGGCGACTCGCCTCCCGGGAAGGCGCCGTACTCGCCGCGGCCGCCGTCGACTCGCACCGCTGGGAGTTGGTCCACTTCTCGCTCTGGGACCACCACACGCCCACGGCCTCGGGCGACATCTTCGAGGTGCTGCACGTGTCGGCGCCCGGGAGGCACGTACTGCCGCGCGGACGGCAATGGTAGCCCGCGTCCGCACGGTCCTCGCCGACGTGCACCCCGATGACCTCGGCGTATGCGACGCCCACGACCACCTCTTCCTCCGCAGCCCGAAGCTCCCGGGCCGGGAACTGGACGACGTCCCGGCCGCTCGCTCCGAACTGGCCGCGTTCCGCGCCACGGGCGGTGCGAGCCTCGTCCAGTGGACGCCGTACGGCATGGGACGGCGGACCGCGGAACTGCCGGCGCTGTCCAGCGCGACGGGAGTGCACGTGGTGTGCGCGACCGGGCTCCACCAAGCCGCCCACTACGAACCGGAGTTCCTCGACGCGGTGCGCGGCCGGCTCGCCCACGTCTTCGTCTCCGAACTGACCACGGGCATCGGCGGTTCGGGTGTCCGCGCCGGGCTCATCAAGGTCGCGGGCGGCTTCCACGCCCTCGACGCGCACGCGCGGTGGACGATGGCCGCCGCGGCCGAGGCCCACCACGAGACCGGCGCGCCCATAGCCGTCCACCTGGAGCACGGCACGGGCGCACTCGACGTGATCGACCTGCTCTGTGACGAGCTGGGGGTCCCACCTCACCGGGTGATCCTCGGGCACCTCAACCGCTCCCCCGACGGCGTGGTGCAGCGCCAGGCCGCGGAAGCGGGCTGCTATCTGGCCTTCGACGGGCCCTCGCTCGCCCATCACGCCACCGACTGGCGGATGCCCGACGCGGTGAAGGCGCTGGCCGACGCGGGCTTCGGGCATCGGCTGCTGCTCGGCGGGGACACCGTCGTCTCCGGAGCACGGTCGGTCGACGGCGGCCCCGGGATGCCGTACCTGCTGCGCCGGGTGCGACCCCGGCTGGTGGCCGCCCTGGGTGCGGAGCTGGTGGGTCACATCCTCACGCGGAACCCCGGGCGCGCCTTCGCCGTCGACTGGCCCTGAGCCGGTCGGTCCGGCTCGACCTCCCGGCGGCCCACCCTGGCCATCCGCGACGCCGGCCGCCGCCCTGGCATGGCCGGCAGCCGACGGCGCGGTACGTCATCGCTGCCAGGACGGCCGGACGCGGAGGAGTTCGGTGCGCAGTACGGGTGTGCCGTCGACCGGTGCCGGGTTCTCCGTGGTCGGCTCGATACCCGCGGCGGCGACCTTGTCGAGTGTCGTCAGGCCGTCGGGGCCGACCGTACCGAACACCGTGTAGTTCGGGCGCAGTGCGGAGTCGCCGTAGACGACGAAGAACTGCGAACCGTTGGTGTCGGGGCCGGCGTTGGCCATGGCCAGCAGGCCGCGTCCGTAGAGGCGGCGTGCGCCGGTCGGGTCGGTGGGTGCGGGCGGCAGGTCCACCGGCAGCTCGTCCTTGTACTTATACCCGGGGCCGCCCTCACCGGTGGCGGTCGGGTCGCCGCACTGCAGGACCTTCAGCGTCGGATACGCCGTCAGACGGTGGCACACCGTGCGGTCGTAGAACCCGTGGCGTGCCAGGTGCAGGAAACTCTGCACCGTGCACGGTGCCTTGGCCCGGTCCAAGCGCAGCGGGAGCGGGCCCTGGCTGGTCGGGACCATCATGTCGACGGTGCCGCGGCTGGGGGTGTGCCGCGGGTCAGGCGGCAGCGGAACTGAGCGCGCCGGCGGCTCGTCCGGGGTCTGCGTGTACTGGCAGGGGCCGTGGGTGGTGCGCGGCGGAGCGCCGTCGGAAGCGGCGGCGACACCCCCCGCGGACACGACTAACGCCACGGCCGTGAATGCGCCGATCAGTACTCGTTTCATCTCGCACGCCCTCCTGATGATCGCCAGATCCTGAAGCGGTCGCAGTCTAGGGCGTGGTTCCGGTCCGCGGAATGGCCGACGGCGGAAGGCCGGCGCGGCCGGCGATGGCCTACCGCGGCCGGGCGCCCGCGACCAGCGTGCCGAGGGCCGTGCGCCGGTGGGTGACCGAGCGGCCCGTACGGGTCGTCGTGGCCATGCCCGCCGATCTCAGCGCGGCCGCCAGGGACGAAGCCGTCGCGTTGCTGACGTGGAGGGCGCGGGCCAGGGATGTCGTGGTGTGGGGTTCGGCGAGCAGGCGCAGGGCGTGCAGCCGGGTGCGGCCGAGCACGGCGGCGAGGGCCTCGGCGGAGGCGACCGGGTTCCCCGCGGCGGGCGGAAGCCCCGCACCGGCCGGGTACGTGAGGACCGCGGGACGGCCCGGCACGTCCTGGAGCAGTGGGCCCGCGGGGTGGTGGAAGGTGGGCAGCAGAACCAGGCCGCGCCCGTCGAGGCGGACCTCGCGGGCCGGCGCCGCACCGGGCCATTCCCACACGCCCTCGTGGAGCCGGCTGCCCGGGGCCAGGCCGGTCAGGGCGGCGGCCACGCCGTGCTCGGCGGCCGTCAGGGCGTAGTGGCTGAACTGCTCGCGGTGCAGGTCCTGCACGACGGACCAGACCGGGGCGAGGACCGTCTCGTACGCGGTCTGCTGGGCGCGGCGCAGGGTGTGCCAGGCCGCCTCGTCGCCCGCGTGCAGGCCGTGGATCCAGCGAGGGGCGGCCGTCGCCCCGTAGACCCGCTCCAGCTCGGACCGGACGAGAGCGGGACCGGTGGCGCGGATCCGTTCGAACCCGTCGGCGAGGGTGTCGCCGAGGACGTCGAGGAAGGACGGCGGGCGGCCCCCCGGAACGAGGTCGGCGAGCGGGCCGCTCGCGGCGGGGAGGGAGCGCAGGACGCGGCCGCGCCACTGCGCGAACAGCGGGCCGCCGCTGCGGGCCACGGCTGTCGCCAGGGCGGCGTGCAGCTCCTGGAGCGGCGCCGGGCGGGTGGCGAACCGGGTACGGGCGAAGTCCTCGGCGGTGAAGTGGACGCGCAGCACTCTCACAACTCCCCGTCACGGTCCGGCCTTTCGGCCAGGGCCTGAACCCTCGCGTCGTGTCGGCCCCGCCCCGAGGATGCCCGTATGACCTCTCGACGCACTCTTCTCAAGGGCACCCTATGCGGGGGTGCCGCCGCCCTGCTGCCCACGGCTGCCTCCGCATCCGGGGGCGGCGGCCCGGTCCTCCGATTGCCCGCGCCCGCCGGCCCGTACCCCGTGGGCATGCGGACGGTCCACCTGACGGACCCGTCCCGGACCGATCCGTGGGTGGGCGGGGTGCGGGAGTTGATGCTGACCGTCCTGTACCCGGCCCGGTCGGTGCGCGGCTTCTCCCGGGCCGCGCAGCTCACCCCGGCCGAGGCACGGGAGTTCGCCGGCCTGGCGCCCCAGGTCCATCCCGGACTGCCGCAGCCGGGACGGGTGGACTGGGGCGCGGTCCTCACCCACGGGCACGTGGGCGCGCCGCCGCTTCCCGGGCGGTGGCCGGTGCTGGTGTACTCACCCGGCGGCGGGGACTCCCGCACGCTCGGCACGACCCTCGCCGAGGACCTGGCGAGCCGCGGCCGGGTGGTCGTGCTCGTCGATCACCCGGGTGACGCCTCCCAGGTGGAGCTGCCGACCGGGCTGCGGACGACCGCCCTGGCCGGACCGCCGGACCCGGCGACGTTCCGCACGATGGTGGACACCCGGATCGCGGACCTGCGGCTGGTCCTGGACCGGCTCGGCAGCCTGCCCCTCGCCGGGGTCGTGGACTCCCGCCGGATCGGGTTGTACGGGCACTCCGCGGGCGGCACGGCGGTGGTGTACGCGGCCCGTGACGACCGCCGGGTCGGTGCGGTGGCGAACCTGGAGGGCTATCTCGACCTGTACCCGGTGCCGTCCGGCTTCGGCCGGCCGCTGCTGTTGCTGCGCACCGACGGGTTCGACGGCGCGGACCGGATCGAGTCGTCCTGGGCGGGCCTGCCCGGCCACCGCGCGCTGCTCCGCGAGGCGAACCACTGGGCGTTCACCGACTACGGCTCGCTCGTCCCCCGGCTCCAGGCCTCCGGCCTCGTGACGGCGGCGGCGCGGACCGCGCTCGTCGGCACCGGTGACCCTGCCGTGACACTCACTGAGGTACGGCACCGGGTGGGGACCTTCTTCGCCCGCCATCTGCCGTAACGGGACCACGGGGCCCCGGCAGGCGGTCCGGATCCCATGGGTGATGGTGGCGGAGGGAGCCGCCCCCCACCTCTCCTATCATCTGATCAACTCCCGTTGCGGACCGTGTTGATGGGCCCGCAACGGGGGCTTTCTCAAGGAGAGGCAACGGGGATTTGGCATTCATAGGAAAGTACCGCAAAGCGGTGTTGGCGGCCTGTGCCGTGGCGGCGGTCGCCGGCGGCGGGCTCCTCGCCCCCACGGCCTTCGGCACGGAGGACACCGAGACCGGGGTGGAGACCGCCGGGACGGAGGCCCCCGAAACGGCCACGATCCCGCCGGTCGAGGACGCGTTGGACGCCCACACGGCGGACTCCGCGACCTACAGCAGCGACAGCGCGGCCTTCAAGGACGGGGTGATGACGCTCGGCGGTCCGGCGGCCGCCGCACCGCGCTCGGGCGTCGCCGCGGGCGGCACCACCAGCGCGCCCTCGGGCACGGGGTGGAAGCTCAGCGGGGCCACCAAGTGGCTGGCGACCGGCTACACGATCAGGTTCTACGACCAGAAGTCCGCGGACTGGCTGGCCCCGTACGTGAAGGCCACCGCCGCCGACCTCCAGCGGATCACCACACTGCCGGTCACGGTCGACACCAAGCCCGTGGGCTGGGACCACGTCCGGCTCAAGGGCGAGGTCATCGTCGGCGTGCTGCACCGTCCGTGCGTACCGCCCGCCGACGAGGGCACCATGGGCAGCACCGGCTGGAAGGTGGTCCGCGACGGGTCCGGGACGGCCAACCTCAGCTGCGGCTTCACCAATTCCTCCGTGCCGGAGACGGTGACCAGCGGACACGCCTACATCGACGACTCGTTCTTCACGGCGCAGGGCAAGCCCACGGCCGCGATGGGCGAGACGTACATGAGGAACCACATCAGCCACGAGATCGGCCACACGCTCGGTCTCACCCACGCCAACCGCAGCCTGACCAAGGGCGACTGCGTCAAGGGCACCGACTCCGGGGAGTTCCCGGTGATGTGCTCGCCGGCGTACGCGTACCAGGACAAGCGGGCGGGCACGTACGTCCAGCAGTTCGACGTGCAGGGGCTGCGGCTGCTCGCCGCCGGAGCCGGTGCCGCGCTGCCCCCGCAGGGCAAGGTGACGGGCCTGGGCGGCAAGTGCCTTGACGTCAAGGGCGGCAAGGCGGCCAACGGCACGCAGATCCAGCTCTACACCTGCAACGGCTCGGTCGCCCAGTCGTGGATCCTGGGCAAGGACGGCACGTTCCGCGCACTGGGCAAGTGCCTGGACGACTCGCGCAACCTGACCGCCAACGGCAACAAGATCCAGCTGTACGACTGCAACGGCAGCCCCGCACAGCGCTGGACGGTCAACGCCAAGGGCCAGATCGTGCACGCGGCCTCCGGCAAGGTGCTGGACGTGACCGGCGGGAAGACCGCCAACGGCACGCCGGTACAGCTGTACACGGCGGGCGGCGACAAACGCCAGGTCTGGGTCGCACCCAAGTAGGAGACGACGCCGGCCGCCCCCGCACGCGGTGGCGGGCTGCCGGGGGGGCTCCGGTACGGGCGCGAATCCCCCGGCCGCCGGTCTCCCTGGTCCTGGCACGGACCGGGGGGCCGCCGTCAGCCGCCCTGCTGGACGCCCTGCCCCGAGTGGTCGATCACGTTGCCGTTGGAGCGACACGGCGTCGGCGAGGGCCGGCGGCGTCCTCAGCCTCGCTCGCGGTCAGACCAGGCCGCAGGCTCCGCACCGGCCGGCGGGACCGCTCCCCAGCCGCGCACCCACCAGGGTCTCTGCACGTCCCAGCGCACCCGGTGAGGGCAGAAAGTGAAACAGGTGGGTGGTACCGGTGAGGTCCAGAACCCGCAAGGCCTGGTCAGGGACACCCAACAGGTGAAGGGCGGCCCCATCACGACCGGTGCGCCGGCGCAGCCTGAGGAGCGTGTTGAGACCTGAGGAGTCCATGAAGGTGACGGCCGTCATGTCGACGGTGAGGACCAGGCCCGGCAGCTCAAGGGCGTCGATGGCCTTGGCGAGGTCGGGGCCGGTGTCGATGTCGAGTTCGCCGGTCAGGGCCACAACGGTGTGGCTGGGGCCGACGGCGTTGACGGCAACAGCAAACGAGGCAGGCACGGTCCGGTCCGCCGTTCGGGTAGGAGCCCATTACGGTCGGCTCCCCAAACGGGGCGGAGAAGGCCGTCAAGCGCACGGCATGGGGCCGCACACAGCCGGATAAGACCACCCGCACCCTCCGTCGGCCACGCATTGTGGCCGGATGGTGGCGTGGGGTCCCTCACCAGACCAGGCTGGTCATCACCGGCGTATGCCCCGTACGCACGTACGTACCCGGCTTCGGGGTGCTTTTCTTCACCATGGAGATCCCCTCGTGGTTCGCGAGGCCGGGTGACCACGGTCACTCGGCGGCCGCCGTGGCCACCCCTGCGCGCACTCCCGTGGGGCTGTCCGTGCGAGGGTGGGGCCGCGAAGAGACAGCGACGGTCTGACGAATGGGTGGGCGTGTGAGCGGATGGACTGTGGTTGCGGGCCTGCTGTTGCTGACCGGGCCCTCTGCGAGTCCCGTCTTCACGGAGCCGCCCCCGGTGATCCGGGGAAAGGTCGGCGAATATGTGTCGCTGGAGATCGTCCATACCTACACGCCCTCTACCCAGGTCCACGTGGAACTGCCCGAAGGCATCTCGGCGGCCGCGCTTCCGGTAGGACACTTTCCATCGGAGGAGACGTACTGCGGCGACTGGGACCGCACCGTGCGCGTCCTGACGTGCGGTGGTGGCGACAGGACCATCCTCCGCGTACGGATCGACCGCGAGGTGAAAGGCGCGCGGGGCCGAATCTGGACCTCGGGAGAGCCCCTGCCCGGCTCGGTCCGCACCGGACCGCTCACGGTCGAATTCACGGGGGTTTCGGCCAGGCCGGAACACGACCCACCGGCCTGGTCCCGGCCGGCACCCGGATCTCCGGACGATCAGCGCCTGCGGGCGGCGGCACGCTCCGAGCG
>NZ_JZWV01000230.1 GCF_000966975.1 Streptomyces katrae
GGCACGCTCCGAGCGTCTGCTCACCACCGGAGCGGTCGGGGCGGCGGCACTGGCCGCACTGATGCTCGGCGCAGGACTGGTCCGAAAGCGGCGGCGTTCGGCCACGGCGGGCACACGGGACGCCTGAAGGCCCGTCGCGGGCGGGAGGAGGGGGGACAACATCATCGCGCGATGCCGCCCTCCTCCTCCATCCCACCCCAGCACGATCCGACGCACCCCATCTCCGCCCGGAGACCGAGCAGGCCGGGCCGGCGGCCCGCGAGGCGGCCGGCCAGGCACCTTCGCGCACCCGGGCAGGTCGGGGCCGGTTGCTACAGGTACGGGCGGGTGATCAGCTCGATCAGGTGACCGCCGGGGTCCTTGCAGTACACCCCTCGGCCGTTGTGCTCGGTGTTGGTCTCGCCCGGGCGGCGCATCTGCGGATCGGCCCAGTGCTCGATGCCGCGGTCGCGCAGCATGCGATGGGCGCGGTCGAACAGCTCGTCGTCCACCAGGAACGCGTAGTGCTGCATCTGGATCTCCACCGGCGGTTCGGCGAACTGCAGGAGTACCCCGTCGGCGAACCGGACGTTCGTGAACGGGCCCCATGACGGAGCTTCGGAGAGTTCCAGCAGCTCCCTGAAGAACAGGGCGGACTCGTTGCGGTCCTTGGCGGCGATGATGGTGTGGTTGAACGTGGCTGTCATGCGGCTGACCTCGTTGGTGTTCGGCGCGGAGAAGACGGACTCGCGATGCGGCGAGTTCCAGGAGGTCCGCGTGCCGAACGCGGGGGGCGCGTCCTGCGCACCCGTCGGGCGATCAGCCCCCCACCGGGTGGCCAATCCGTGCATGGCCAAGGGCCGGTCCGGTGTTCACGACGGGTGACGCTACTTGATCGAACCGGCCACCGCAACAAGCAGGCCACCGACTCCGGTTGCTCTTCCCACGACNNATGCGGACCCCCTCTGACGCCGCGTCACTCCCGGTCGGCGGCCTGCCGGGGGCGCACGATGTGACGATGCGCCCCCGGCAGGCGGGGATCAGTCGGCGCGGCCCGCGACGTGGCCGCGGCGCAGGGGGGTGCGGGTGGTGGCCATCACCGGTACCCGGGCCCACCGCGCGCGGCGGGAGCGGCGGGGCGGCGGGCTGTAGGGGGACTGCCAGGCCGGCCGGCCGGCGGCGCGGCGGCCGTCGGCGTTTCGGGGCCGTCCGGCCGGGCGGAGGTGATGGTGGAAGGCGGGTACGAAGACCCGGGGCGTGGACACAGAGATGCACCGTTTCCAGTGAGAGGACCGCAGCGGAAAGGGGCACGCCGCACGGGTGCGACGCGCGACGGATCAGCGCTCGGGGTGTCTCACTTGGCGTACAACGGCTCGTCCTTGCGGGAGGGGCTGCGGGCAGGAGCACCATAAGGGTGCCGAGGAGGGCCGCTCCACCGGTTTTCGGCGTGCCCCCCGGCCGGACTGCGGCCCCTGCCGCCGAGGCGGCCGCCAGGCACGGCCACGGGTGCCCGGCCCGTGGTGTCGATCTTCACAGGGCGGGGAACGGCAGGGGGGACATGGGCGAGGACATCGACGCCGCGAACAGGGGCGGCCGCGCGTGGGGGCAGGCGGTCGCGGCCCTGGTGCTGGTGCCGGGGCTGGCGCTGGGCCTGTGGTGGTGGGGCAGGGCGAAGGGAACTACGACCGGCGGAAGCCGCCCAGTTGTGCGGACGCGGACAGCACGAAGACGCCGGGGCATGTGTCCGGCCGGGAACTGTGCGAGCCTGTACCGCCCCGGACTCGACGCCCTGCTGGGCATACCGGGCCGAGAAGTGCAGACGGTGAGCGGCGGCAGCAGGACGTCCCGGCCCGGCGGCACGGGCGAGGCGATCGTCACGCCGACCGCCAGGGTGGAGTTCGAGGGGTACGCGGTGACGCTGGACGCCGGATACGGCGGCCTCCTGGACGATGCGGCGCTGCTGCGCGTCGCGGAGAAGGTCCTGCCGGCCGTCCCGGGGGCCCCGCCGGCTGACGCCACGGCCGGCGGCCGACCCGTGCCGGACGAGCAACGTTCACAGGAGTCAGTCCTCAGAGCAGCTCGTACTGGGCCGCGGGCCGCTGCCGTTCGGCTGTCCCGCGGCCCCGCCCAAGGCCTCAGAAGCCGGGTGCCCTCGGTACGCAGGGAGCCGCCGGGGCCGAGGGGTCCAGGGCCCGCTTGACCAGCCCGATCGCGCGTGGGCTGTACGACATGCTCAGGTGGGCGGAGAGGTCTACGAAGCAGCCCTCCTGCAAGGGGATGTTGTGGACCGTCGCTCCGGGGCCCGCTGTCATGAACGTGCTCTGCCAGGGGGTGGTGATCTCGTCGTACTTCGTGGCGATCACGGTGTAGTCGACGCCGGGAACGGTGTCGCCGTCGGCGTTGAGCTCCTTGATGAAGTCGGATTTCTCGTACTGCTGGACGCCTGCCACGCCGAGGGTCTTCTCGCCGAGCGCCTGCAGGTGGAGCTTGTCGGCGAGAGTCTCGATGCCGCTCATGGTGGTGCCGTGGTTCGTCGCGCCGAGTTGGACGATCTTCTTGACCTTGTTCTTCGACGGGTCGGCCGGGTCCGCGCCTCCATCGGCCTTGAGGTACCAGCGGGCCAGGGTTCCGCCCTGGGAGTGGCCGACCAGGTCCACCTGGCCGGAGTGGCTGGCAGCGAGCACCTTGTCCACGAAGGCGGCCAGCTCCTTCGAGGACTTCCTGATGTCTCCGTACCCCTTGACGGTGGGGGCGACGGCCACCCCGGCGTCGTCGGTGTCACCGAAATCGAGGGCGTAGACGCAGTAGCCCTGGGCCTTCAACTCGGGGGACAGCCGGGCCCAGTTGTTGTAGCGGTTCTCGTAGGTCCCGTGGACCAGGACGACCGGACGCGGGTGGGCGGCTCCGGGACGGCAGCTCCAGTCGTTGGCACCCGGCGGATCGATGTCCAGGTGGAAGATGGAATGGACCATGGCGGGAAAGAAATCGTCCTGCTCAGGTCCGGTCTCGGCCGCCGCGGACGTAGCGGTGGCCAGGACCGTCGCCGCGGCCGCGGCCGCGGCACAGACGGCGCTGACGTATCCGGGCATGTGAAAGACGGCTCGCCTCACGAGTCCCCCTGAGAGCAGCATTCGCCGGTTGGATAGCGGCAGTATCCAATAGGGGGGTGCGGTTCAACAGTGCTGCGACCGATATGGCCGAAAGGGACTCTCCGCCCGGACGGACGCCGTGCCTCGTCTGCCGTCTGCACTGTGCCGTTCGGGCCGCCCGCTGCGCGGACGGGCGGCCCCGGCCTCCAAGCCGGAGGCCCCGCTCCCGGCCGTCCGGCTCGCCGGCCGAGGGCCCGGGCGGCCGGGCCCGGGACGCGTCGGCCCGGGGTGGCCCAGCATGCGCCCGCTCGGAGTCAGTTGGTCTTCGTGTTGCGCAGGTGGGGTCCGATGTAGCCGACGATGATCTTCTGGGTGGTGCCTTTGGTGTCGTCGAGGAAGTGGACGCGGGGCGAGGTGGCGCCTTTGCTGTCGAGCTTGAGGTGGGCCTCCATGACCGCTTGGCCCGAGGGGTCCACGGTCTCCGGGACGGGGAAGACCCGCTGGCCTCCGAACTGGTCCATGGTCGCGGATCCCTCTGCCATCGCGACCTGCTTGGCCGGCCAGCCCTGCGCGCCGGGCAGCGGTGCCGTGCAGAAATCGTAGAAGGCGCCCTTGAAGCCGCTCTGGGCCTGCTCGGCGTAGGAGTCCAGGGCGCGCAGCGCCACCCAGGCCTTGCCCGCCCAGACCCGGGCGCGGTCGTTGTCGTCGAGGTCGATGCAGGTCTCGCGGTCGGCCGTGAGCAGCACACGGGTGAACGTCTCGCGCCGGTCCCAGAGTTCCTCGAAGGACGTCGGCAGCGGGTGGGGTTCGTCGACGGGGGTCGTGGCGTCTTCGTGACGGCCTTGCTGGTAGAGGCGCGAGCGCAGCTGGTTGGCTTCGGTCTGGGCTCGTTGCGCTTCTTCGAGGGCTTCGACGGCGTCCTGGAGGTTGTGCAGGGATTCCTGGCGGGCGCGGGCGAGCTGGTCTTCGAGGGAGGCGGTGGTGCGTTCGGCGAGGCGGGTGCTGGTGCGTTTCTCTTCGATCTCTTCGTCGGCGGTGCGCAGCAGGCCGAGGAGGAGGGCGTTCTCCTCGCGCAGGTGCCGTATCTCGTTGAGGGTGTCGTCGGGGACTCGCGGCTGTGGGACGGCGGTGAGCGCGTCGCGGCGTCGTTGGGTGGCGGCCTCGTCGTCGGGGAAGCGCAGGTCGCGCAGGAGTTGGGGGATGGGGGCCTGGGTGGCGTGGCGTTGGGCGGCGCGGGCGATGGCGTTCCAGGCGCGGTCGGCGGGATCGCGCATGCGGGCCGGGCTGACGAACCGGTGGCGTGCGGCGTCCGGTGGCCAGGCGGGGTCGGTGCCGGTGAGGAAGGTGCGTACGGCGCCGGGTGCGACGCGGTGGTGTTCGCCGATCTCGCGGCGGAAGGCGTCCACGGCGGCCTCGTCCGCGAGGAGGTAGAGGCCGGCGGAGCCCGCGCACTGCGGCATGACCTGGCGCATCCGACGCGACCACAGGGGGTCCGGGTCGGTGGTGCGGGCGGCCACGACGACCGGGTGATGGCGGTCGGGGTCGCAGAGCACTTCGATGAGGTCGTTGACCTGGGCCCGGGCCCGGGTGACCTGGAGGGCGTGGACGGTCAGACGCCCGCAGCCGTCCACGGGCCTGAGCTTGGCCACGAGCTTCTCGACGATGGCGGGCCGGCCCGGGCGCAGTCCCTCGGGGTTGCCGTTGGGGAAGCACTCCAACGCCACCGCGACCGCGGCGGCGGCCGTGGGTTCGGTGCCCGGCAGGGCCAGGACGGCGGTGACGGTGGTCCGCCAGGTGGCCTCGGGCCGGTCCTCACGCAGCTGGATACGCAGAGCCCATTCCGCGCCCTTCTCGTCGTAGCGGGACTGGCTGGTGAGCACGGTAGTGGCGTCGAGGTGGTGGACGCCGCTGGTGCTGGGGGCGTCTGGATAGCGGTTCTGCTTGGTCTTGATCCAGGTGATGGTCTCGCTGCGGACCGCTTCGAACAGCGATCGGTCCGCGTGGGGGACCGTGAGGGCGGTACGGAAGACGAGCTGATCGTGAACCCCTGGTGCCGAGGAGTCCTCGGCCGGGCGGGGCCGGGTGGGAAGCAGCGATGCAGAAGTCGTCAACATAGCCTCGCATAGGGTCTGTTGGCCGAAAGACTCCCCGTTCCGGCCTGCGCAGAGCCTAGGCCCATCGGCCAGGCCAGGCGGCCCGTTTGGGCGATCCGCACCTGCCCGAACAGCCGGTCGAACCGCGCGCGGTGTCCGCCGGCGGCCCGAGGACGGGCCTGACGCCCGTCTGGGTGATCACTGCGTGATCATTCGGGCGCGGGAGCATCCGTCTCCGCGCGAAGGCTCGACTCGGCCCGGCGTCGGTCATGGCGAGTGGAGCGCCCGGCGGCTGACGCCGGGCGCTCCATGTGACGCGGTGGTGCGTACCCGTGAGCCCGCCTCAGTTGCCGATGCCTGCGGTGCCGACGCCCGAGTTGCCGATGCCGTGGCTGCCGAGGCCCGTGTTGCCGACACCAGCGGTGCCCACTCCCCAGTTG
>NZ_JZWV01000231.1 GCF_000966975.1 Streptomyces katrae
CGACGCCCGCGTTGCCGACGCCCTCGTTGCCGATGCCCGCGTTGCCGACGCCCTCGTTGCCGATGCCGGCGCTGCCCACACCAGGGTTGCCGATGCCCGAGCTGCCCACGCCGTCGGCACTGGCCGCGGCGGCTCCGCCGAGGGCCAGGACCGCCGCGGCACCCAGGACCGTTGTCGCACGGAGAAGAGCTGTGTACATCGCCGCATACCTCCCATTTCGATGATCCTTACGTGCTATCCCTAACACACGATCGCGTCCGATATCAGCACTTATGCCTCAGTTCTCCGTGTCGCCCACGCTCTCGGCCCCGCCGGGGTGGAATCCCGCGCAGACGCGTCCGCCGGGAGCCCGCGCGCCGTCAGCGGAGTCCACGAACGCCTGCGCGGGCGGGCTCAGGCAGGCGTCGGCGAGCGTCAGCGCGACGAGGACGAGGCCGGCCGTATCGGTGAGAGGACGACCCGCACGGGAGCGGGTGGAGCCTCGACAGGAGTCAGCGGGGGCGTGGTGACCGGGTCTTGAGACCGCCCCGGAATCAGCGGTCACTCTCAGTCACGATAGCTGAGGCGGGCCAGTGCGCGAGGGTGAAGGAATTTCTGCTGGTCAGAGCGGTATGCAGGGCAGTTGACCGGCGTGTCGCCGGGGACGGTAGGGCGGCTTCGATTGCGGCGCGTGACGG
>NZ_JZWV01001581.1 GCF_000966975.1 Streptomyces katrae
TCATTTCTCTGCGTCCGGCGGTCGCATTCGGCTTCTCCTCCCTAACATCGGGGGCATGGCCTCTGCATGGGAAGTGCGGTTCCGGTCGCTGGACGGTACGGAGCTGGTGGGGACGGTGACGGCGCCGGCTGGGGTGGCGAAGGGGTGTGCCGTGCTGGTGCACGGTGCCGGTGTGACGAGGGAAGAAGGGGGCTTCTTCGGCAGACTCGCTGCGGGGCTCGCCACGGCCAGCGTGCTGTCCCTGCGGTTCGATCTGCGGGCGCACGGGGCGAGTGGGGGCCGGCCGCAGGACATCACCATCGCCGGGGTCGCCAATGACGTCCGGGCCGCCGTCGACCAGGTTCGGCGCGAGTGGGGGGCCGACGGGGCGCCGCATGTGATCGCGGCGTCGTTCTCCGGTGGTGCGGCCGCGCTGCACGCCGCGTACCGGCCGCAGGACGTGGGTCGCCTGGTGCTCTTGAACCCGCGCCTGGACTATCGGGACCGTTACGTGGACAGCCGCCCGTACTTCGAGGGCGACTACATCTCCGGCAGTGCCGCACGAGCTCTGGACGAGGCCGGTTTCGCCGAGAAGTCTCCGTTCGAGTTGGGGCGGGCGCTGTACAACGAGGTGCTCTATCTGGCCCCGGAGGTGTACCTGCGGGCGGTTCGGGCGCCGGTCCTGATCGTCCACGGGACGAAGGACACGTTCGTGCCGGTGGAATCGTCGCGGCGGTACCTGCGCGTCTTGACGGGCCCGGCCGAATTGTTGGAACTGGACGGCGCCCAGCACGGCTTCGCCGTCCACGAGGACCCCGGCTATGCCGATCCGCAGACTCAGATCTGGCAAGCACAGGTCATCGAGCGGGTGACCGGCTTCCTGACCGCCTAGACGGGCAGGGCAGCGAGGGCCTGGCGCAGTTCGCGGACGGCGGGGCGTCGTGCGTGGGGGCGTAGATCAGCAGCCGTTCTGCGCAGCTCACCGAGTGCCTGGCCGAAGCCGGGGGTGGCGGCCAGGCTGAGCGCGGCCATGCCGGTGGCGGCGGCGTGGTCGGGTTCGTCCGCTGCGGCCAGTGCTCCGGAGAGATGGGCGGTGAAGAACGCGCGGTCCCGGGCGGCGAAGGTGCCCTTGGCCAGGTGTTGCCGGAGGAGGTCCACGGCACGGGAGGGCTGTCCGGCTTCTCGGTGGCTGATCGCACTCTGTGCCATGAGCCGTTCGAGGGTGTAGCCGGCGCACAGTGGCCCGGTGCAGCTGGCGGCTTCGGGCTGACCGGCTCGCCCAAGGGCGTCGTGTGCTTGGTCGAGCGTGCGGGCAACCGTGTCAGGCGGGGCTCCGGTGAGGGCGAGGGCACGGGCTTCCTGCTGGAGGGCCTCGGCCTGGGCTCGCGGCGGCAGCGTCCAGGGGCCATGGGCAGCGGCGTGAGCGAGGTCGAGCATGCGGGCAGCGTCATGGCGATCGGTGGCCTGGGCCTTCCGGAGCAGGACGTAAGCGTGCATGGGGCCATCTCCCGTCACGGTCGCCCACTCGACGGCCCGGTCATGGAAGAAGACCGTGACGTGTGCCGGGGCACCCGCGTCCCGGTGCAGCCAGGCGGTGAACTCGGCCGCCCGTGCCCCCACACCCAGCAGTTCCCGGCGGACGGACGGAGATGCCTCATGGGCAAGCTCCTCGATGACCGCCAAGAGCTCGGTCGCGGCCGGAAGGACCCGGCGAGGGCCGGTGCTTCCGTCGGCGCGCGCCAACTCGTCCAGCGCGCCGCGCAGGTGCCCGACCAGGGCGCGGTCGCTGTAGCGACGTGCATGGTCAAGCCGGTCACGGCCGGACGGCCCGAGCAGCTGGGCGACTCCGAGCACTCCGTGTAGGAACGAACGCCTGTGCACCGCATCCTCCCCGGTCAGCTCCGCCCGCACGCTATGGGGTGGCACGAAGCCCAGTTGCTCCAACGGCATCCCGAACATGGACCGCAGCACACGCCGCGCCTGGGTCTTGGGCCAGCCCGGCTTCG
>NZ_JZWV01001582.1 GCF_000966975.1 Streptomyces katrae
CGAACATGGACCGCAGCACACGCCGCGCCTGGGTCTTGGGCCAGCCCGGCTTCGCCGACTCCCAGCGCCGCACCTGCCGTACGTCGATCTCACCCGTTTCGCCCAGGGCCGCCGCGTGCACGGCATAGGCCCGCGCCACATCGGCCTGACTGTGCCAGCCGCGCTCCAGCCGAGCAGCACGAAAGGCGGGATTTCCAGGACTCTGGGACATCACTCCCCCAGGGCGAACGACAGCCACATGTGCAGCGATGACGCTACTCCCGCGAGATGTCCTCCGATGTGTCCTCGTTGCATCTCACCCCTGCGTCTACGGTCGAAGAGAGAGTGAGGGAGGAAGTCAAATGACCATTGACGCACAGGAATCCACACCCCGATGCGGCTACGGCCAGCCGTCCCCGGAACTGCTGGCGCGCGCGGAGCGCGGCCTCCTGCGGTTCCTCGTCCGCTGGCCCCAGTCGGGCAGCGGAACCGACGGGCACGACGGAGGCGAAGGGTCGTCCGATGTCTGAGCAGTACGAATACGTCCCTCACCGCCTCCTCCGCCAGCAGGTGCGCGACATCGCCTCCGGAGCCGAGGGCGTGCTGATGGCCGTGATCAACGAGAACGTCTCGGACCGCGTGGGCCGCGAGCACTGGATGGAGCTCGCCTACATCCGGGGCGCATCCGGCCGCGAATTCACCACCGCCGTCGCGAACGTCCATCCCGCCCATGACCAGCCCCAGTCCGCCGTCAGCCGCCGAGACCAGGGCAGCGCGTAGCGATCTGCCGCGCCTGCCGGGTCCGGATGCCATCCGGTTCGCCCTCCGGTGCAGGTATCAGCCCCAGGCGGCCGCCGGACGCCGAATTTCGAGGA
>NZ_JZWV01001583.1 GCF_000966975.1 Streptomyces katrae
TCTCGCAACACCCCCTAAGCCCCCGGCAGGGTCAGCACCGCCAGGGCGCCGCCGCCTTCCGCCGTGCGGAAGTCCAGGCGGGCGCCGATCGCCTCCGCCTGGCCCGCCGCGATCGTCAGGCCGAGGCCGTGGCCCTTGCCGCTTCCCTTCCCCTCGCTCCGGAACCGCTGCGGACCGTCGTCCAGCAGGTACCGGGGGTATCCGTCCCCGTGGTCCCGTACCGACACCACCGGGCCGTCCACGGTCACCACCACCGGTCCGCGCCCGTGCTTGTGCGCGTTCACGACGAGGTTCCCCAGCACCCGCTCCAGCCGCCGCCGGTCCGTCTCCACATGGGCGTCCCGGAGGACCACCACCTCCGTGTCCGTCCCCGACGCCCGGACCACCCTCCGTGCCAGCCGTGCCAGCTGGTGCAGGTCGGTGTCCACCTGCCCGCTCCCGGAGTCCAGCCGCGAGATCTCCAGCAGGTCCTCCGTCAGCTGCCGCATCGTGCGCACCCGCTCCCGGACCAGCTCCGTCGGCCGGCCCTCCGGCAGCAGCTCCGACGCCGCCTGCAGGCCGGTCAGCGGGGTCCGCAGCTCGTGCGCGACGTCGGCCGTGAACCGCTGCTCGCTCAGCAGCTTCCGCTGCAGGGTCCCCGCCATCGTGTCCAGCGCGCCCGCCACCGTCGAGACCTCGTCCGGGTGCCGCGAGGGATCCTCCGCGCGCGGGTCCGCGACCCGCGCGTCCAGGTCACCCCGGGTGATCCGCCGCGCGACGGTCGCCGTCTGGTTCAGCCGCCGTGTCACCCGGGTCACCGCGAAGGCGCCGACCAGCAGCGTCCCCCCGATGGCCAGCACCGACGAACCGATGATCGCGTTGTCCAGCCCCCTGATCGTGCGGGCGCTCTGCCCGTAGTCGACGGACGTGGCCAGGGCCCGCCCGTCCGCCGGAGCGGCGGCCCACATCACCGGCCGCCCCTGCCGGTCCTCGGCCACGACCGTCCCGCGCTGCCCGCTCACCGCCAGCGCCCGCAGCGGGCCGGGGAGCCCCTGGGGGTCGATCCCCGACTCGGGAGGCAGGGCCTCGCCGGCCTCGTAGGCGAGGGTGACGTCGCGCAGCTTGCCCAGGGCCTTGTCGCGGGCCGTGGCAACGGTCTGCCGGGTCACCTCGACGTGCACGAGCACGCCCAGCACCGCCGCGAGCGAGCAGCACATCACCACGATGAAGCAGGCCGACTTCCACGTCAGCGTGGCCGTCCAGGCGGGCAGCAGCCGCCTCACGGCGCACCCTGCGCGGACACCGCGGGCACCGCGGGCACCCGCACGATCTCCTCCCGCGCCGGCAGCATGGTCCGCTGCTTCGCGTCCCACGACCAGGCGGTGATCAGCTCGTACCCCGGGTTGCCGCTCGGCACCCGCAGGATCACGTCCTGCCCGGCCAGCTCCACGCTGATCACCGTCTGCGTCGTCGCCATGATCCGGTTGAGCCGTCCGTCCTCGTCCGCCGTGTACACGCGTACGGACATCATCCTGTCGGGGAACTCGACCCCGACCACCACCTCGTCCTTGCCGTTCCCCGTCAGATCGCGGTAGTACGGCGCCAGCACCGGACAGGCACCCGGAGCCTGCCCCTCCCGCCCGCACGCCCGGATCGCGGCCGCGGTCTCCGGCGGCATGCCGTCCGGCCCGACATCGGTGTTCGGGTGCGCCCGCAGCTCGGCCTGCACCAGGGCCACGGGGTCGACGGAGTGCACGTCCTGGCCGGTGACCGGCGGCAGGCCCTGTACGTACTCCGGCGGCGCGCCCCCGGGATCGGCGGGCGGTACGACCGCACCCTTGCGCTCCGGCCACAGATGGACGGGCCCGATCGCCGTCGGGGTCGGCCCCGCGGAGTCGAGCCCGCCGGTGTTCCCGCACCCCGCGAGCAGCGGCAGCACGGCCGCCAGGCCCAGCAGGGCCACACCGGCACGCCTGCGCGCGCGGGCAGGGGAGGAA
>NZ_JZWV01001584.1 GCF_000966975.1 Streptomyces katrae
CGCCCGGCCCAGCAGGGTGCGCGCGCGGGCAAGGGAGGAAGGCGTGCGCACGGCGCGGGCCCTCCTCTCCGGGCGTGGATCGGGCAGTCGTCGTCAGGGAACTCGTCCCGACTACCTTATGCGGAGATAAGCCCGTTTTCGGATTTCCGTCCACTGGGCGGGACCGGCCGCTGGACGGGAACGGCTGCTGGGCTTGACCGGCCGCTGGACGGGATCGGCCACCAGGCGGGACCGGCGCCCCGGTCAGCCGTCCGTGCGGCCCCGGCGCAGCATGGCGAAGCCCAGGCCGGCCGCGCCCACGGCCGCGATGCCGCCGCCCGCCGCGAGCAGCAGCACCCCGCTGCCCGGACCGTCGGCCAGGGTGTTCAGCCGCAGCGCCTCGGCGGTGCCGGCGGTGCGGTGGGTCTCGGCGACGGCCGGTACGACCTGTCCGGCGGCGGCGCCCCGGCGGGTGGCCGTCTTGTGGCCGTCGCCGGCCACCGCGTGGGAGCCGTTCTGCGGGAGGGTCTCGCCGGTCCAGGAGGAGAGCCGCCCGTCCGGCCGCAGCGCGGCGTGCAGCTCACCGGCCCCGCCCACGCCGGTGGCCCCGTCACGGCTGGTCAGCGTCGCCACCTTGGTGCCCGAACGCAGGATCTCCGCCTGGTACGCGTCCTTCGCCAGGCGGTACACCTTGGCGGTCGAGCGGCCGTCCGCGAGGGACAGGCTGCTGACCAGGGTGCGCTGGACGCCGGCGGCGGACGCGGCCGGAACCCCGTCGGCGAGCGCGGCGGCGGTGGGCAGCGCCAGCAGGGCCGCGGCGCATGCGGTCACGGCGGTGGCGCGAACGATGGTGCGGCGGCTGACGGTGTTCACGGGGATCCATTCGGTGCTGGCGTTGCGGGCAGGTGTCCTCAACGTAGGCGCGGGCTGTTGCGATAGGGCCCTGGCCTTGTAACAGGAAGGCAGCAGCGAGCCGACGGAGCTGTTACATGTTCGAGGGATTGCCGAGGGCGGCGGCGCCTGCTCCCATGGACGTCGGGGGTGAGGCCGATGGACGGACTCAAGGTGCTTCCGAGCGGCCGGCCCGGCCGAGGCCGGCTCTACGTGAACCGGCCCGACGGCCAGGCGGTGGCCTGGTACGACCGGCAGACCAACCGGATCAGCGTCCTGTCGGACGGCCGGCGCGAGGACGTACTGGCCGTGCTGCGCCCGTACTTGAGCGGGGACTGGACGATCGGGCCGCCCCCCGTCCCCACCCGGGCCGAACTGCGCCGCCTGCACCTCCCGCCGGACCGGGACCTGGCCCCCAACCGCCCCGGCGAAACGCTCCTCGGTGAACTGGAGTACGGAGCACCGGGCGGCAGCAGGGCCCGGCACCGCATGCGCCGCCAACTGGTGGCGCTCCAGCGCACGGGAGTGGAGCTCGACCTGCTGGAGGCGGAGGACTGGCGGGTGGTCCACGACGTGCCCCTGCCGGGGCTCGGACTCCTGGACCACCTGCTCATCGGCCCGCCGGGCGTCTTCGTCCTGCGTACGGTCCCGGGCCGGCGCCAGCGGGCCCAAGTCGGCGACCTGCTCCTGACGGTGGGCCGCGCCGCCCCCGCCCCGGACCCCCGCTGGATCCGCCGCGCGGCGTCCCACGCCTCCCGCGCCCTGGCCTCCCCGGTCACCGCGGCCCTGTGCCTCACGGACGCGTCCCGGGTGGAGGTGGCCCCCACCCTCAGGGACGTCCTGGTCCTCCAGCCCCCGACCCTGACACCCACCCTCCACGCGGCCCCCGCGACCCTCAAACCCCCGGACGTGGAAGCCC
>NZ_JZWV01001585.1 GCF_000966975.1 Streptomyces katrae
GTCCAGTAGACGCTCGTAGCCCTCGGCGGTCGTCGGAAAGCTCCTGCTCTCGACGAAGCGCCGGCGGCCGTGACCACGGCGGCGACGTGGACGTCCTTGTGGGTGTCGACACCCAGCACGATATCGGGGGTGCCTTGGTTCAGCGGGGCGGGCTGGGTCATCCTGGTCACGGTCACCTGTCTCCTGCAGCCATGGGAAGCGGGGCGGCCATCGCTGGATCGGTCAGGGCGGTCAGGGCTGTGACGTTGCCTCTCGCGAAGGCCCCTATCAACACGCCCGCCGGTCCAGCGGCGGCGAGTGCCGCTCCGGACAGTGGCCGACAGATCAAACGCAAGGCACCAGGGCCAGTCGTAGCGCGGGTCAGGCCACCGCCCGAAGCGGCACCTGAACATCCTCACAGTCGTAGCGGGTGGCCACTGCTCTGGCGTGCTTGAGCTGGTTAATCGCCCGTTCGACGGTGTTGCATTTCTTGTACCGCTCTTCGTCGAAGCCAGGTGGCCGTCCGCCGCGTGACCCTTTGCGTAGGCGGGCGGCCTGGCTGTCGGTCTTCTCCGGGATCGTGTGCCGGATGCCCCGGCGCCGCAGATACTCGCGGCATGGGCCGTCGCTGTAGGCCTTGTCCGCCGCGAGGCTGTCGGACTTCTTACGCGGCCTGCCCGGCCCGATCCGCGGGACGCGGATCTTCTCCAGCACGGGCTTGAACTGTGTGCAGTCCGCCCGCTGTCCCGGGGTGACAATTAGGGACAGCGGGCGGCAGCGGCCGTCCGCGCTCAGGTGGAGCTTGGTGGTGAACCCGCCCCGCGAGCGGCCCAGGCCCCCACCTCCTGCACCACCTCCACCAGGCGGGAGACGAGGCTCTGCCACGCCGTTTCGCCCTGGTGTTCTGCCGCTGCTGCCCCCTTTGAGGCGGGCGCCGACGGTGGTTCGGTGCGGGCGCCGGCGGCGTGCTGGTGCGCCTGCAGGATGGTGGAGTCGACCGAGATGTCCCAGTCGATCTCCCCCGCCGCTTCGGCCTCGGCCTGGACCTACTGGAGCAGGCGTTCCCAGGTTCCGTCGGCCGACCGCAGGCGGTGGCGTTCGTAGACCGTCTTCCACGGGCCGAACCGTTCGGGCAGGTCACGCCACTGCACGCCGGTCCGAACCCGGTGCAGAATCCAGTCGATCACCTGCCGGTGATCCCGCCAC
>NZ_JZWV01001586.1 GCF_000966975.1 Streptomyces katrae
TCACCTGCCGGTGATCCCGCCACCGGCCACAACGCCTATTGCCGACCGGCAGGAACGGCCGCAGCCGTTCCCACTCGGTGTCACTCAGATCGCCCCGCCCCATGCCCACCACAACGAATCCGGCAAGCCGCGGAAACGCCCGGCCTACGCTATAGGTCATGCCCACTCACAACCCATCGTTCACGGTCGACGACGACGTCGACGTGCCCTGTCCCGCGCCGGGCGAGGTCTGGACCGTCGGCGCTGTCATCCTCAACCGGGATGGCAAAGCCTTCGCCCACAAGCGAAGCCCGGACCGGCGCCTGTTTCCCGGCACATGGGACATCGTGGGCGGCCACGTCGAGGCTGGAGAAACGGTCCTGGAAGCTCTCGCACGCGAGGTCGAGGAGGAGACCGGCTGGCGCCTGACCCGCGTGCGGCGGTTCCTTGGCACCACGACCTGGACGGGGGACGACGGTGGTGGACTCCGTCACGAGGCCGACTATCTCGTCGAGGTCGAAGGCGACTTGGACAACCCCACGCTGGAATGGTCCAAGCACTCCGCCTACGACTGGTTCAGCCCCGACAACCTCGCCTGCCTCAAAGAGAACCGCAGGCCCGGGGAGTTCTTGATCCACGACCTGATCGCACAAGCCATTGAAGATCGCCCGGACAAGTCCTAGTAGATGATCCATGCCTGCCGGGGAAGGATGTGGCGAGGGTCATCCAGTACGCACTCAGTGAAGATCACCGGGCGTGTGACCAGGTGGTCAGCCATACGTTGGACGCTGACCACCAACCCGAGGCTCCAAGAGCACGGGACCCCGGTCCCCAGGTAACCAAGCTCGAAGCCGTCTTGAGGGAATCGTTCTGCGGCACGGGCGGTCATCCACCGTTCCACCTCGGAGGGGACGCGGCCCGTCAGAGGCACCCCTTCGGCGTGGACCTGCGGTCCCCGCAGGCCGTCGACAGCAAGTCCCTCGAGCCTCTCGTCGCGACTGTAGAAGAGGAGCAGTCCGGACGTCCGGTACTGGCCCACTTCCCTGGCCTGCCGACCGTCACGGGGGTGCGTGGTGATGCACTGCTGGGCCTCTGCTGTCACGTCGGCCAGCACCGCCGATACTTCGTCAGGGTTCATACCGAAGCGCAACGGTCCCACACCCAGACACGGGTCCACGACCCACTGAGGCCGATCGCTGTCGGGCCGTACCTCCCATCTGTCATCCATGGGTACACAGTCTGCGGCAGGGCCTGCCCGCCTGTGGCGTCGGCCTCTGGGTAGGCAGCTTCGCGGAGTTCACACCCGCGTCGAGTGCACCCGTCGCGGTCGTTTGGGTGCGTCGCCAGCCGCTACGACAAGAGCGCCTACGGCTTCCACGGCACCGTCATCGGCACCGTCATCCTCGCCGCAATCCGGCTCTGGCTCCGCTCGTGAGATGCGCCCTGCATCTGGTTACACACAGAATGCTTAGCCACCGGCAGCGTCATCTCATACAGTGCCGAAGGTATGACGGCACTCGCATCCTTTACCTTCGTGCGCCATATAGACGGGCTCCGCTACCGCTTCGAACGGGACGGCGAGCACAACGGCCGTCCTGCCTACCGTCGAACGGACGGGAAGGTGTGGTGCGTCTGGTCGCCGGCCGACGGCTGGCACTGCGAGATCACGGGCGACCTCGTCACCGCCCGTCCCCTCAACAGCCTCGCTGACGCACCCGAACCCCCGGCCACCGTCTGGCGCAGCTTCAAGGATGACCGCTCCTACCTCTACGACCTCCAGACCGTCGACCCTGAAGCATGATCCGCCGGACAGTGCCTGATGTTGGTGCTGGCTTGGACCGTCCACTGCCTGGTCAAACGGCCGCTGGGCCGCCTGCTTCGCGCTGGCCAGCGTCAAGGGATTCAGGACATCCGAGCGAACAGCCCGCGCCGCCTGCCCGTCCCCCACATCCCCGCCCAGCCCCCGCCCCGCCCTCGAACAGGTGCCCGC
>NZ_JZWV01001587.1 GCF_000966975.1 Streptomyces katrae
GGTGGCGCCTGCGGCGGGGCCGGGGCTACCTGTGCGGGTGGTGGCGGGGCGGTCGGTGCGGGCGCATCCCTCTGGGTGAACCGGGCCCACCAGGCGCCGTCGCGGGCGGTGCGGGAGAAGAAGGTGCGGGTGACCCAGCGGGTGGTGTCGCCGGGCAGTCGCTGCCGTACGCGGTGCAGGTGCCCGGCGGTGGCCAGCCGGTTGAGGGCGGTGCGCAGTGCGCACTGGCCCCACAGGGGCAGCACGGCGGCGAGGGTCTTCACGCTGATGTCGGCGCCGTCCGGCAGCCGGTCGAGGTACCCGGCGACGGCCGCCTCCCGGGCCGGGAGGTGCGCGAAGTCGCGGGCGGTGCGGGGCGCTTGCTCCGGTGCGGCGATTTTTCCGTAGCCGGGCTTGGCGAGGGGGTGCGGGGCAGCACTAAGCTGAGCGATATCCATGGGGATCGCTTTCATTCGGTGTCGATCTCGATGGTCAGGCCCTCGTGTGGTGTTGCCGACACCAGCGGGGGCCGAATTCTTTTCAGCCGCAAGGTAGGGCCTCATGGCCCTGCGTGGCAAACCGCTCACGCATCGTCACCCCGCCTGGTATGAGCGCCGGTTGGGGAGGGTGGTGGGTGGTGGTGGGCTCCGCCCACCACCCATTCCACAGACAGGGCGCTCGGACTCCCGCGGCTTGAGCTCCGGGCGCCGACGGCCGCCCGGAACGTGGGACGAAACGGCACGTCGGGGCAGTGTTTGGTTGACTTGCGGCATGAGCGACGGGAAGAGCGTGTTCGTCAAGATCTGCGGGCTGAAGACCCCCGAGGACGTGGATGTGGCCGTGGAGGCCGGGGCTCATGCCGTCGGGTTCGTGCTCGCGCCGAACAGCCCCCGCACCATCGACGCCGCGCGGGCGCGCGAGCTCGCCGCCCGGGTGCCGGACGGGGTGCTCACCGTCGGGGTGTTCCGGAAGCAGCCCCTGGAGGAGGTGCGCCGGCTCACCGAGGAGAGCGGCGTACGCGGCGTACAGCTGCACGGCGACGAGGGGCCCGAGTACTACGAGGCGCTGCGTGCGCCCGGCCTGACCCTGCTGCGGGCCACCGCCGAGCACGTCGCCCGCTGCGGTGAGTACGGCGAGGACCTGCTGCTGATCGACGCCCCCGACCCCGGCTCCGGCAAGCCCTGGAACTGGGGCTCCGCCGAGTTCACCGCCCCCGAGGGGCGTTGGCTGCTGGCCGGGGGGCTCGGTCCGGGCAACGTCCGGGAGGCCGTCCGGGCCACCGGCGCGTGGGGCGTGGACGTCTCCAGCGGCGTCGAGCGGGAGCGCGGGGTGAAGTCCCCGGAGCTCATCCGGGCGTTCATCGATGCCGCAACGCATTCATATGATTACTCCGAGTGAGAACGGAGGGGTGTCGGCCCGTGGATTGGGCAGGACACCCCCATGGAATCGGACCACTCCGGATGGCTGCGCCGCCTGACCGGCCGCCTCCTGCCCACGGCCGGCGGCGGGGGCCTGCCGGTGTTCACCCCGCGCCGCGCCCCCGTCCTCACCGCCGACTTCACCTCCACCGCCCAGTGGGTGGCCGGCCGCTCCTGGGCCTATCCCGACGGCGGCCCGGTCAACCCGGGCGACAACAAGCTCGACCACCTCGTCGAGGACCCCTCCTACAGCCGTAGCGGCACCTTCCGGGCGACCCGCCGCCCCGACGGGAACTGGGACACCGGACTCCTCACCACCGAAGGCAGCGACCAGGGGTTCACCGT
This sequence comes from Streptomyces katrae, assembly GCF_000966975.1. GTDB lineage: Bacteria > Actinomycetota > Actinomycetes > Streptomycetales > Streptomycetaceae > Streptomyces > Streptomyces katrae. The sequence goes on from NZ_JZWV01001587.1 coordinate 1,743, forward strand.
CCGCACCGGTGACGTCCTGGAGGCCCGGGTCCGGCTGCCCACGGAGACGGGGGCCTGGCCCGCGATCTGGACCTGGCGGGACGGCGGCCAGGAGATCGACGTCTTCGAGTACCACCCGGACAACCCCGACCTGCTGGAACTCTCCAACCACGTCCGCGAGGCCCACCGCTACCACCGCGACCCGGCCGTCCGGCCCGGGGCCTGGGTGGACCTGAGGGTGGAGT
>NZ_JZWV01001588.1 GCF_000966975.1 Streptomyces katrae
GGGTGGAGTTCGGCCGCAGGTCGGTCGTCTGGTGGTTGAACGGCACCCGGGTCTTCTCCGACGGGCGGGGCGTGGGCCGCAACTGGCGCGCGTACCTCATCGTCAACCTGTCGGTCTGCGCCGGCCGGTACCACCCGGCGCCGGGGCCGGAACAGACGGAGATGTCGTACGAGGTCGCGGAGCTGCGGGTGTACCGGGGCTAGAGCCTCGGGGCCCGGGGGCCTTTCCGGCTCCCGGGCCCCTGCTCCGGCTCCCCGGGCGGTGATCGGCGGGGCGGCCGATAATGGGTGCCGTGGACTCGCCGTACAGGTCGACCAGGGCGAAGGCCACGGTCCGGCCCAGGGGGTCGGGCCTGGCGTTCTGGCCGTTCGGCGTACGGGCGGCCGTGCTCCTGGTCCCCGTACTGCTGGTCGTCCTGGCCGTCGCCTGGGGAGCCGCGCGGACCGCTCTGGGCCTGGGGTCCGCGCCGGCCGGGTGGGTGCTGCTGGGCATCGTCCTGCTGAGCCTGCTGCCCGTACTGCTGGTACTGCTCAGCAGGGCCGTGTCCGGCGGGGGCGGCCTCGATCCCGCTGCCGTCAAGGGCGCCCTCACGGAGGCGGCCGCGGCCCGGTACGGACTGCTCGTGCCGTGCAACGTGGTCCCGGAGCGGGGCGAGTCCCCGGCCGGGGCCGTGACCTCGCTGCGGGGGCTGCGCGGGGCCGAGGTGGTGGTGGTCGACCTGGAGGACGGGCACGCCTGGTGGGAGCACCGGCTGCTGCTCCTGTGCGCCGCGGCCGCCCGGCTCGGCCGGCCCGCGGTGGTCGTCTTCACCGCCCAGCAGGAGGGCCGGCCCGGCCGGTTCGCCGGCTGGGCGACCCCGGCCGACCTCCTCCAGCGCCTCCAGGACAGCGACCCGGACCTGCGCAAGGCGTACCTGGAGGCCTGCGGCCAGGCCGCCGGGGTCCGGCTCGCCGAGGCGTCGGGGGCGGCGCCGGCGGCGCGGCTGATGAAGGAGCTCGGCCTGGAGGGCATGCGCCGGCTGACCCACCCGCCGCCGCGTGAGGCCCTCCACCCGTTCCTGGAGGAACAGTTGCTGGCCCGGCGCGTGGACCGGTTCGACACGTCGCCCGAGGAGATCGACCTGCCGCGGCTGCTGGCGCTGTTCACCCCGGTGCTGCACACGCGGGCGCTGGAACGGTCCGACGAGGACGCGGCGTGGCTGTGCGCGGCCCTTCTCGACGAGGGGGACTACATCGCCTTCACGGACTCGGGGCGGTATGCGGGACTCCTGCCGGGTGCGGCCGTGGCCCGCGGGGTGCTGCTGGCCGTCGTCCGGCCGGAGGCGTAGCCCCTGCCCTTGCCCTGGCCGGGCGGTGCTCGGGTGCCGCTGCGCGGAGCCGTCTCCCCGC
>NZ_JZWV01001589.1 GCF_000966975.1 Streptomyces katrae
GGAGGCCGGCCGGCCGCGCCGGGCGGGCGTCTCCTCCTTCGGCGTGAGCGGCACCAACGCCCACGTCGTCCTGGAACACGTCCCCGACACGGAACCCGCCCCGGCCGGCCCCGGCACGGAACCCGGCCCCGCCGGCGCCGGCACGCCCGTCGGACCCGGCGCCCTCGCCTGGGTGCTGTCCGCCAAGGACGAGACCTCCCTGCGGGCGCAGGCACAGCGCCTCGCGGCCCATGTCACCGAGCACCCGGCCCTGGGCGCCGCCGACATCGCACGGTCGCTCGCCGTGTCGCGCGCCTCGATGGAGCTGCGGGCCGCGGTCGTGGGGGCCGACCACGAGGAACTGCTCGCGGGCCTGCAGGCCATCGCCACGGGCCGGCAGGCAGCCGGTGCCGTACGGGGCGAAGCCGAACCCGGCGGCCCGGCCGACGGCAGCGGGACCGCGTTCCTCTTCTCGGGCCAGGGCAGCCAGCGCCCGGGCATGGGGCGTGAACTGCACGCCGCCTACCCGGTGTTCGCGCAGGCCTTCGACGCCGCCTGCGCCGCCCTGGACCCACACCTCGAACTCCCGCTGCGCGAGGTGGTGTTCGGGGAGGACACGGAGCTGCTGAACCGGACCGGATACACCCAGGCGGCGCTGTTCGCGGTCGAGGTGGCGCTGTTCCGGCTGGTGGAATCCTGGGGCGTACGCCCCGACTTCCTCGCCGGGCACTCCGTCGGCGAGTTCGCCGCGGCGCACGCCGCGGGCGTGCTGTCCCTCACGGACGCGGCGAAGCTGGTGGCGGCGCGCGGCCGGCTGATGCAGGCGCTCCCGTCCGCCGGGGTGATGGTCGCGGTCCAGGCCGCCGAGGCGGAGGTCCGCGAGCTGCTGGCCGGGCTGGAGGACCGGGCGGGCATCGCCGCCGTCAACGGGCCGGCGTCCGTGGTGGTTTCGGGATCCGAGGACGCGGTCTCCACGGTGGTGGACCGGCTGACCGCCGCCGGCCGCAGGACCAGGCCCCTCACCGTCTCGCACGCCTTCCACTCCCCGCTCATGGACCCGATGCTGGCCGCGTTCCGGAAGACCGTCGAGGAGGCGGTCTTCGAGACCCCGAAGCTCCCGGTCGTCTCCACCCTCACGGGCCGCCTCGTGACCGCCGAGGAGTTCTGCTCGGCCGACCACTGGGTGCGCCACGTCCGCGAAACCGTCCGCTTCGCCGACGCCGTCACCACCCTCGCTGCCGAAGGGGCCCGCACCTTCCTGGAGATCGGCCC
>NZ_JZWV01001590.1 GCF_000966975.1 Streptomyces katrae
CGCCCTCACGGTCCCCGCCCTGCGCACCGACCGCCCCGAGGAGATCGCCTTCACCACCGCCCTCGCCCGCCTCCACGTCCACGGCATCCCCGTCGACTGGGCCGCCCTCCACACCGGACCGGCCCGTCACCCCGTCGACCTGCCGACGTACGCCTTCCACCACCGGCGCTACTGGCTCGCCCCGGGGGCCCCGGCCGGTGA
>NZ_JZWV01001591.1 GCF_000966975.1 Streptomyces katrae
GCCCCGGCCGGTGACGTGGCCGCCGCCGGACTCGTCGACGCCGCACACCCCTTCCTGGGGGCCGCCGTACCCCTCGCCGACGGCCAAGGGGCACTCCTCACCGGCAGGCTGTCCCCGGCCACCCACCCCTGGCTCACCGACCACACCGTGATGGACACCGTCCTGCTGCCCGGCACCGCACTGGTCGACCTGGCGCTCCGCGCCGCCGACGAGGTGTGCTGCGACCGCGTGGACGAACTGACCCTCGGCGCCCCCCTCGTCCTCCACGAAGACGGGGCCGTGCAGCTCCAGGCCGTCGTCGGCGGAGCGGACGCGACCGGGCACCGGACGGTCGGCGTCTACTCCCGCCCCGAGACCGCCGACTCCGCCGAACCGTGGACCTGCCACGCGACCGGCGTGGTCTCCGTCGCCGCCCGAGCAGAGCAGGAGGAGCCGCCCTCCGGCCCGGCCGCATGGCCGGCGCCCGGGGCGGAGCCCCTGGACACCGGCGGCGCGTACGAGCGGCTGGCCGGCCTCGGCCTCGGCTACGGACCGGTGTTCCAGGGCCTGCACGGCCTGTGGCGGCGCGGCGACGAGGTGTTCGCCGAGGTGCGGCTGCCCGAGGAGACCGCCGTCGCCGGCTTCGGGGTCCACCCGGCCCTGCTGGACTCGGCCCTGCACGCGATCGGCCTCGGCGGGCTGCTGCCCGACGCCGGCCGGGCCCGGATCCCGTTCGCCTGGAACGGGGTGAGCGTCCACGCCACCGGCGCGCGCACGCTGCGGGTCAGGATCGTCCCGGCCGGCGCCGACGCGGTGGCCCTGGACGCCACCGACGAGGCCGGCCGCCCCGTGGCCCGCGTCGACTCCCTGGTGCTGCGCCCCGTCTCGGCGCGGCAACTGGCCGAGGCCGGGCGGGCGCACGGACACCAGGACCCCCTCTACCGGCTCGACTGGACCCCGCTGCCCCTCACCCCCGAGGAGCCCGCGAGCCGGCCCGACGGGCAGTGGACCCTGGTCGGCGGGGACGACGGACTGCGGGCGGCCCTGGAGGACTCCGGCCTGGACGTCGGCTTCCGCCCCGACCTGGCGGACCCCGCCGGCGGAGCGGAGGAGGAGGCGCCCGCCGTCCTCCTCGCGACCGTCGACGTCCGGCCGGACCGGGACCACCCCGTCGCCCACGTCCACGCCACCGCCCACCGCGCCCTCGACCTGCTCCAGCGGTGGCTCGCCGACGACCGGTACGCCGGCTCCCGGCTGGCCGTCCTGACCGGCAACGCCGTCGCCGCCAGGGGACGCGGCGAGGAGGACCGGGACAAGGAGGTGGACCCGGCGCAGGCCGCCATCTGGGGCCTGGTGCGTTCGGCGCAGTCGGAGCACCCGGGCCGCTTCGTCCTGGTCGACCTCGACCGCGACCCGGCCTCGGCGCGGGCCCTGCCCGCCCTGCTGGCCTCGGGCGAGGAGCAGTTCGCCGTCCGCGGCGGTACGGTCCTCGTCCCCCGGCTGGCACGGACCGAGCACCCGCTCGTCCCCGGCGGGGCCGGACCCGTCTTCACCACCGACGGCACGGTCCTCGTCACGGGAGCCACCGGCCTGCTCGGCCGGCACGTCGCACGGCACCTGGTGACCCGGCACGGCGTACGCGACCTGCTGCTCGCCGGCCGCAGGGGCGGCGCGGCCGAGGGCATGGCCGCACTGGAGGCGGAACTCACCGCCCTGGGGGCCCGGGTGACCGTCGCCGCGTGCGACGTCGCCGACCGCGAGGCCCTCGCCCGGCTGCTGGACGCGGTACCCGACGGACGCCCCCTGACCGCGGTGGTGCACGTGGCCGGGGTGACCGACGACGGCATCTTCACCGGTCTCACGGCGGAGCGGATCGACCGCGTGTTCCGCCCCAAGGTGGACGCCGCCCTGCACCTGGACGAGCTCACCCGCGACCTGGAACTGTCCGCCTTCGTCCTGTTCTCCT
>NZ_JZWV01001592.1 GCF_000966975.1 Streptomyces katrae
TCGTCCTGTTCTCCTCCGCCGCCGGGGTCTTCGGCGCGGCGGGCCAGGCCAACTACGCGGCCGCCAACGCCTTCCTCGACGCCCTCGCCCGCCGCCGCCGGACCGCAGGCCTGCCGGCCGTCTCCCTGGCCTGGGGGCTGTGGGCCGAAAGCAGCGGCATCACCGGCGAGTTGACGGACGCCGACCGGAGCCGCATGTCCCGCAGCGGTGTCCTGCCGCTGGCCACCGAGGAGGCCCTCGGTCTCTTCGACGCCGCCACGGCGCACCCGCACAGCGAGGTCGTCCCGGTCCGCCTGGACCAGGCGGCGCTGCGGGCGCAGGCAGCGGCAGGCACCCTGCCGGCCCTGCTCACCTCCCTGGTCCGGATCCCGGCCCGGCGCCCCGCCGCCGGCGGGGCGCCGGACGGGGCCGCCGGGCGGGCCGGCGCGGCGGGAGGGGACCTGACGGCCCGGCTGACCGGGCTCTCCGAGACCGAACGGAGCACCCTGGTCCTGGACCTGGTGTGCGAGCACGTGGCCGCCGTCCTGGGCCTCGCCTCGCCCCGCGCGGTACGTCCCGGCCAG
>NZ_JZWV01001593.1 GCF_000966975.1 Streptomyces katrae
GCGCGGTACGTCCCGGCCAGGCCCTCCGCGACCTGGGATTCGACTCGCTGACCGCGGTCGAACTGCGCAACCGGCTGGGCAAGGACACCGGGCTGCGGCTGCCGCCCACCCTCGTCTTCGACTACCCCACGCCCGCCGAACTCGCCGCCTACCTGGGGGCCGAGGCCGCACCCGCAGGCCGCGACGTCACCGGGCTGCTCGCCGAACTCGACCGCATCGAGGCGGAGTTGCAGAACACGGCGACGGCCGACGCGGACCTCCGGGAGAGCGTCACCGGGCACCTGCGCCGGCTGCTCGACCGGTGGGCCGCGCCCGCCGGCCAGGCGGCGGAGACGGAGGTCTCCGGCGTCGCGGACGGGCTCCACACCGCCACGGACGACGAGATGTTCGACTTCATCGGCAAGGAGTTCGGGATCTCCTGAACCGCACCGGGTGCGGGGCTTCACGCCCCGCACCCGCACCCTCCGCCGGCTCCCGGCCCCCACCCTTCCCCGCCGACGCTGCCCTCCCCGGCCC
>NZ_JZWV01001594.1 GCF_000966975.1 Streptomyces katrae
TCCCCGGCCCCGGCCCCCGACCCGACCGTACGGGCCCCACACGGCCCATGGCCCCCGGCCCGTACGGGCTCGACGCAAAAGGTGACCCCAGGTGACTGACCCCCAGGCGAAGACCAACGAGGAGAAGCTCCGCTACTTCCTCAAGCGGGTATCGGCGGACCTCCACGACGCCCGCGAGCGGCTGCGGGACCTCGACGAGGCCCGCCACGAACCGATCGCGATCGTCGCGACGAGCTGCCGCTTCCCCGGCGGGATCACCACCCCCGAGGAGCTCTGGACGTTCCTCGCGGAGGGCGGGGACGCCATCACCGCCTTCCCCGCGGACCGCGGCTGGGACCTGGAAGCGCTCTACGACCCCGACCCGGACACCCGGGGCACCAGCCACGTCCGCGAAGGCGGATTCCTCGACGGCACCGGCCTCTTCGACGCCGGCCTCTTCGAGATCTCGCCCCGCGAGGCGCTCACCATGGACCCCCAGCAGCGGATCCTCCTGGAGTCCTGCTGGGAGACCTTCGAACGGGCCGGCATCGACCCCACCTCCCTCAAGGGCAGCCGGACCGGCGTGTTCACCGGCGTCATGTACCACGACCACTCGGCCCTGCTCCAGCAGGCCGTCGAGGACGTCGACGGCTACATCGGCACCGGCAGCGCGGCGAGCGTGGTCTCGGGCCGGGTGTCCTACACCTT
>NZ_JZWV01001595.1 GCF_000966975.1 Streptomyces katrae
ACCCGTGGCCGCACGGCCGTACGGGGGCGCGGTCAGGCCGGCTGTGCGGCGGCGGCCGGGTCCCCGGCGGCCCGGGCCCGCAGCAGCTCCTGCCGCTTGGGGTCCTTGGTCCACCAGGTGCGCACGCCGGGCTTGCGCGCCTCGTACGCCAGCTGCCAGGGAACGCTCCGGCAGATCAGTTCCTTGACCTTCGCGGCCGGGCGGCCGCGCAGCACGTACTTGCGCGGGGTGTCGTCCTTGGCCGCGAACTGCAGGACCGCGTCGCGGCGTCCGAGGCTGACGCACTGGGCGACGAAGCCCACCTCGATGGGCGCGGGCCGCTCCCCCGCGATCCGGCTCAGCACGGTCTCGGCGGCCTGCGGCCCGGTCTGGGCCGCGGCCTGGCAGCTCATCCGCAGGGGCAGGTCCGAGGGGGCGGCCGAGTCGCCGGCCGCGATGACGCGTACGTCGTCCACGCTGGTCAGGGTCTCGTCCGTGAGCAGGCGGCCCAGGGCGTCGGTGCTCAGCCCGCTGCGCGCGGCCAGGTCCGGTACGCCGAACCCGGCGGTCCAGACGGTCACCGCGCTGGGCAGCTCCCGGCCGTCGGCGAGCCGTACGGTCTCGCGGGTCACCGCCGTCACCTTCGCCCCGGGGCCTTCGACGACGGTGACGCCGAGTGCGGCCAGCCGCCCGGCGACCGCGCGCCGGCCCCGGGGGTGCAGGGAGGGGCCGAGCGCCCCGCCGCAGACCAGGGTGACGGCCCGGCCCCCGGCCGCCAGCTCGGCGGCGGTCTCGATGCCGGTCGTCCCGCCCCCGACTACGGTCACCGGGGCGCCCGAGGGTGCGGCGTCGAGGGCCGGGCGCAGCCGCCGGGCCTCCTCCAGGGTGGCGAGGGGGTGGGCGAACTCGGCCGCTCCGGGGACGCGGGGGTCGGCGCTGCCGCTGCCCACCGCGTAGACGAGGTAGTCGTAGCGGGCGGTGCCGCCGCCGGCCAGTGTCACGGCGCGCCCCGCCGTGTCGATCCGGGTCACGGTGTCGACCACCAGCCGGACGCGTTCGCCCAGGACCTTGCGGTACTCGACGACGGCGTCGTCGGTGCCGGCCACCAGCTGGTGCAGGCGGATCCGCTCGACGAATTCCGGCCGCGGGTTGACCAGGGTCACGTTCACGTCGGCGCGCCGCGTCAGGCGGTTGGCGGCCATGACGCCCGCGTATCCGCCGCCGATGACGAGGACTTCGGTCTGCTCGCCGCTCATGGTGTCTCCTCCGGCTCCAGGGTCCGCCCCTCAGGGGGTTCGACCACAGGACACCGGGGGCCCGCCGGACGTGACACGGTGTGGCCCGGATCACACCGACGAGCGGATCAGCCGGTCTTCAGTCCGGCCACGACCGAGCGGGCGAGCTGGTCGAGGTAGCCGGCCGGTACGGCGTCCCCCACGACGACCTGCCGCCAGTACAGCGGGCCGATCGCCAGGTCCAGGGCCCGCTCGGGGGAGGCCGTGTCCTCCAGTTCGCCGCGGGCGACGGCTTCGGCGACGATCCCCTCGGCGAGGCGCCGCTGGCCGTCGAGGAGGGCCCCGCGCACCGCGTCGGCGATCTCCGGGTTCCGCGCGGACTCCACGAGGAGGTCGGGGATCACCGCCGAGGCCACCGGGTGGCGCAGGACGTGGGTCATCACCTCCAGCAGGGCGCGGACGTCCCCGTAGAGGGAGCCGGTGGCCGGGACGGGCAGGCCGTCGACGGCGAAGACCCCGATCAGGTCGAGGACCAGGTGCAGCTTGGACTTCCAGCGGCGGTAGACCGCCGTCTTGCCGACGCCGGCGCGGCGGGCGATGCCCTCGATGGACATCCGGGCGAAGCCGGACTCCGCCAGTTCCGCGAGCACCGCCGCACGGATCGCCTCCGTCACGTCCTCGCGCAGGACGGCCGCGCCGGCGGGGGCGCGGCGGGCCGGGGCGGGTC
>NZ_JZWV01001596.1 GCF_000966975.1 Streptomyces katrae
AGCCGCCGCCGGACGAGCCGCGGTAGCCGCCGCCGCTGCCCGAGCCGCCACGGTAGCCGCCGCCGCTGCCGCTGCCTCCGCGGTAGCCACCGCCGCCGGAGGAGCCGCCACGGGCGCCCCCGCGCCCGCCGCCACCGCCGCCGCTGTTCCTGTTGCCACCGTTGCCGTTGCCGCTGCTTCGCATCAAATGTCCGTCGTCTTGTCGTCGTCTACGTCAGTGTCCGGTGCGTCCGGATCGAACGACGGCACACCTTCTTGCGTCTCGGCTTCGATCGCGTCCGCCTCGGGGAGGAAGGGCGCGAGCTCCGGGAGCTCGTCCAGGCCGCGCAGGCCCATCCGCTCCAGAAAGTAGTTCGTCGTCCTGTACAGGATCGCACCTGTTTCGGGTTCCGTGCCCGCCTCGGCCACCAGACCCCGCTGGAGGAGGGTCCGCATGACCCCGTCACAGTTGACCCCGCGGACCGCCGAGACCCTCGAGCGGCTCACCGGCTGGCGGTACGCGACGACCGCGAGGGTCTCCAGGGCCGCCTGGGTGAGGCGGGCCTGCTGGCCGTCCAGGACGAAGGCCTCCACGGCCTCCGCGTACTCGGGCCGGGTGTAGAACCGCCAGCCGCCGGCGACCAGGCGCAGCTCGAAGCCCCTGCGCTGGACGGTGTACTCGTCGGCGAGGGCGGTGAGGGCGTCCGCGACCTCGCGGGGGGTGCGGTCGAGCACCTTGGCGAGGTGCTCGGCGGTGGCGGGCTCGTCCACCACCATCAGGACGGCCTCCAGGGCCCCCTTCAGCTCCATCAGTCCGCTACCTCCACGACTTGGTCGAACTCGTCGGTCACCGTCGGCATCCCGTCGCCGTCCCCGCCGCACCAGCGGACGGTGAGGGTGAGCAGGGCCTCCTGCTGGTCGAGGACCACGGCCTTCTCCCGGTAGAGCTCCAGGAGCGCCAGGAAGCGGGCCACGACGGTGAGGGTGTCCGGGGCGTCCTCGGTGAGCTCCCGGAAGGTCGCCTCGCCGCGCGTCTTGAGGAGGCGTACGAGGACACCCGCCTGCTCCCTGACGCTGACCAGCGGGGCGTGGATGTGGTCGACGTAGACCTCGGGCCTGGCCTTGGGCTGCATGGCCTTGACGGCGAGGCGGGCGAGCCCGTCGGCACCGATGCCGAGCACCACCTCGGGCAGCAGGTCCGCGTGGTGCGGCTCCAGCCCGACGGTCCGGGGGAAGCGGCGGCCCTCCGCCGCCGCGCGGTCCTCGAAGATCGCGGCGATCTGCTTGTACGCGCGGTACTGGAGCAGCCGGGCGAACAGCAGGTCCCGCGCCTCCAGCAGCGCGAGGTCGGCCTCGTCCTCCACCTCGGCGGCGGGCAGCAGCCGGGCGGCCTTGAGGTCGAGCAGGGTGGCGGCGACGACGAGGAACTCGGTGGTCTGGTCGAGGTCCCAGTCGGGGCCCATGGCACGGATGTGCGCCATGAACTCGTCGGTGACCTTGGAGAGGGCGACCTCGGTGACGTCGAGCTTGTGCCGGGAGATCAGCTGGAGCAGCAGATCGAAGGGCCCCTCGAAGTTGTCGAGCCGCAAGGTGAACCGCCCGTCGCCCCCGGCGGGAGTGGCGGTGGTGTCGGGTGTGGCCTGTGGGAGGGGCTGCGGGGGCTCGGCGGGGCCGTCAGCGGCTCCGGAGCGCCGAGCGGGGGCTCCGTCGCCTTCCGGGCCCTCTCGTCCCGCAGCGGGCGCCTCAGCGGGTTCCGGCGGGGTGCCCGGGCCCCGTCCCAGGGGGCGGCGGGCGGCGGGGTTCGGGGGCATGGCGGTCCGGGGGGTGGTGCGGGGTGGCGGCGGAGCCCTTGCAGCCTAGGCCCTGGCCGGGCGTTTCCGTCCCACCACCGGCCGGGGGGGCGCCGCTGCGCGGGGCGGTCC
>NZ_JZWV01001597.1 GCF_000966975.1 Streptomyces katrae
CTCAAACGCCGGCGGGGCTGTAAACGGCCCCGCGCGTCAGACCCGGGGCGGGCGGGCCTCGTACGGGGTGGAGAGGACCACCGTCGTGCGGGTGGAGACGTGGGCCAGGGCGCGGAGGCGGCCCAGGAGGTCTTCCAGTTCGAGAGGGGTAGCCACCCGGACCTTGAGGATGTAGTTCTCGTCGCCCGCGACGCTGTGGCAGGCCTCGATCTCCGGTACCCCCGCCAGCCCCT
>NZ_JZWV01001598.1 GCF_000966975.1 Streptomyces katrae
CTCCGGTACCCCCGCCAGCCGCTCCGCGATGTCGTCCGGGGCGCTCGGGTCGAACGGCTTGACCGAGATGAAGGCCGTGAGGGGGAGCCCGACGGCCTCGGGGTCGACCACGGCCGCGTAACCGCGGATGACGCCGCGCTGCTCCAGCCTGCGTACTCGCTGGTGGACCGCCGACGTGGACAGGCCCGTGGCCTTGCCCAGGTCCGTGTAGCTCATCCGCCCGTCCCGCACGAGCAGATCCACGATCTGGCGGTCCAGCTCCTCCATTGCGCTCATAGCCGCTCAACCTAAGGCCCAGGACCGCTCCAGGCACAGCGGTGTCCACGCAGAAGTGGCACCTGCGGCGGGCATGTGACCAAAGCCACAGACGTGTACGGGCGTACATCCCGCTCTCGTGGTTACTCGTGCCGCGTGGCGGGAAGTGCTTGGTGTGGCCGTGGCCGAAGAAACTGCCCGCCCGGCCCACCCAAGGGGGAGTACATCCATGCTGAACACCAAGCGCGCCGGTCGCACCGAACCGGAGCCCCGGGAACCGCTCGCCGCCGAGTACGCGGAGGACGACGACTACCTCGAACCCGGCGACGCCGAGGGCTTCGAGATCCACCACGCGATCTGCCCCGACTGCGGGCAGTCGATCGCCCTCGTCGCGGACGAGGAGCTGCTCCCGGAGCACGCCCTGTGCCTGACCCCCTGGAACCCGTTCGGGCTCACGGTGTGCGCGGGTACGGGCCGGCCGGTTTCGGACGCGCTGGCGGCGGCCGGGCTGCTCCAGTCGGAGCAGCCGGAGCTGGAGGCCGTCGTGCACCTCACGCTGCCGCAGGGCCTCGACTGGCGGACGCAGCCCTTCTCGCACGTCGGCGGTCCGGGCTCGCGTCCCGTACGGCTGGCCGAGGCGGCCCCGCTGCCGCAGAAGCGCGAGCACGCGCAGGCCGCCTGACCTGCGCTACCAGTAGGTTCCCTGCACCATGGCGGCCAGGCTGTCGTGGTGCAGGATCAGGCCGTCCGGGTCCGCGGGGACCTCGACCTCCCCGAAGTACGCCTGCCGGTAGGCGATGCGCAGCATCACGATGCCGTGCCGCAGGGCGGCGTAGAGGGTGTGGAACTCCATGTCCCTCGGGGTGTGGCCGGTGAGTTCGGCGTAGCGGCGTTCCAGGTCCTCGCGGCGCAGGAAGTCCGGCAGGCCGGGCTGGCCGAAGCCGACGGTCAGGTCCTGGAAGAAGCGGTGCAGGTAGACGGTCCAGCCGAGGTCGACCTCGCGCGGGGCGCAGGCGGCCATTTCCCAGTCCAGGACCGCCGCCGGCCGGAAGCCGTCGTAGACGACGTTGCCGATGCGGGCGTCCCCCCAGTTGAGGACGGGCTCGCCCTCGTCGGCGGGCCAGAGCTCCTCCAGCCGGTCGAAGGCGCGCTCCAGCAGGGGTGAGCGGGCCAGGCCTTCCACCACCCAGGCGTAGTAGGCGCGCTGCGCGTCGACGTGGCGGCGCAGCGGGCTGCCCTGGCCGGCGGGGAGCAGGAACTCGGCCTCCTTCGCCGGGAACTGGTCGTGCAGGCGGGCGAGGAGGGAGATGCTCGCCTCCTGGAGCTCGGCGCGTTCGGCGTCGGTCGCGGAGTGCAGCCAGTTGCCCTCGTAGGTGTAGGGCATGACGTCGGGCGGTACGCGGCCCTCGGCGCGGGCCATCACGAAGAACGGCGAGCCCAGCGGGGCGGGGTCCTCCTCCAGCCAGAGCACGCGTGGGACGGGGAGGTCGGTGTGCTCGGCGACCAGGGACATCACGCGGTGCTGGCGGGGCATGTCGTAGGCGGGGAAGACGGTGTAGGCGGCCGGGTCGGCGGCCAGCCGCAGGGCGCAGCCGCGGACCGGGGCGTCGGGGTGTTCGATGTCGAAGAGCAGGGTCTCGCTG
>NZ_JZWV01001599.1 GCF_000966975.1 Streptomyces katrae
GAGCAGGGTCTCGCTGGACATGCCGTTGGAGCCCGGTACGGAGGTGCCGGTGACCCGGGCGCCGGGGAGCCGGCGGTCGAGCCAGGCCGTGAGGCGGCGGCCGAGTTCCTCGGGCTCGCGGGTGGAGGTGCGGGGGCGTGGTGCCGTCATGGGGTGCTCCTCTCCGGATCGGGGCTGGTCAGGGGGCTACCGAGGTGTAGTCGGCGAAGCCGCTGGGGTCGTGGCGGCCGAAGCTGCCGTGTTCGAAGATCCCGAATCCGGTGCGGCCGTCGAGGGTGAAGCGGGCCGAGTGGTCGGTGACCCCGAAGGCGGCCATGGGGTGGGCCGCGGGGTCGGAGAGGTCGTAGGCGCGGCGGTCGGTCCAGCCGCGGCCCTGCCAGCTGCCGTGCTGCCAGTCGGCGGCGGGCGGGTAGCCGGCTCCGACGGCGAGCGGGGAGGAGTTCAGGATCTCCACGCCGAGTTCGAGGGGCTTGCGGGAGGGGTCGGTGAGGTGGACGACGGCCCGCTCGGGGTGGCGGCTGCCGGGGCGGTAGCGGATCTCGGTGTGGGGCCAGCCCAGCTGGACGTCGTGGCGGCCGCTGTCCTCGGGGAACACCTGGACCGCCTCGTTCAGGGTGCGGTGCCCGTCGGCGTCCTCCTGGGCGATGACCATGACGAAGCGATCCTCGAAGCGGACGGGGACCCAGAGCCAGTGGAAGCCCTCGGGGCGCATCTCCTCGGCGGCGCGGCCGCCGTCCTCGCCGGGTATCGGGCGCACCCCCCAGCTGCGGTCGCGGGTGCCGGTCCACTCCCCCGGGGTGAGGGTGAACTCCTCGCCGCGGGCCCGGACGGTACCGGTGACGTTGCCCGCCTGGACGAAGCGGCGGCCCTCCAGCATGAGGCGGTCGCCACGCCGCTGGATGTGGTGGGGTTCCCAGACGGCGGGGAACTCGGCGGTCCAGGTGATGTCGTACGAGAGCCCGCTCGGGTCCTCGGGGTCGGGGTCGCAGCGCAGGGTGAGGCGCTTGAGCGGGGCGTCGACGATGATCGACAGGGGGCCGACGGAGAGGTTCATCCGGTCGTCGGTGAGGGCGTCGGAGGCGCGGACGGCGAGGAGCTCGTCGCCGAGGCGCAGGGTGGCGTAGGCGTCGATGACGCCGGTGTTGGGGTAGACACCGAGGCCGAGGATGAGGACGGCGCGGCCGGCGTGGTCGAAGACGTGGAAGATGCAGCGGTCGTAGGCGTTGCGGTCGCCCGTGACCAGGTGCTTCATCGAGAGCGGGGCCTGGTGGACGGGGTACTCGTCGAGGGGCACGGGCCGGTCGGCGGGCATGGCGAACCTCCTGGGCGCGCGGACGGCCGGCGCGGCGCCGGCCGAGCGGATATGACGGTACGTCAGATCTCGTGTGCGCGACCAGAGTTGTGGCACACCCTGACAGCCCGGCATTCCTGGCCAGGGCCGCGTGACCGGTGCCTCGCGGCGCACCCGGAGGGGGCGCGCGGGGCCCGGGGCCGCGCGCGTGGGAAGGGTCGAACGGATGGGCGCGGGCGGGGAGGGGTTACCCGCGCGTCGGGTCCCGCGTTGGCCGTGCATGACCACCCTCGAGACGCCCGCTCCGAGAGCGGGACGCAGGCGGCGGCCCACTCCACCGGGCTCCGAAGAATCGGTTCAGCAGTCCGTCGCGGCCTCCGTGCACGGGCAGCCCCGGCCGGGGTCGCACGGGTACCGGGGCCAGCCCGACCTACGGCGGCTGAACCGGTGCGCCGGCCCCCCTCGGCGGGGGCGGCTCGCGGAAGGCCGGGGCGCGAGGCGGGCCCGGCCGCCGGGGCCTGCCGCGGGCAGGAGGCAGGCCAGCCCGCAGGTGCGCGTTGGCGGCCGGGGGCCCGACGGTGGCCGGAGGCCCGACGGTGGCT
>NZ_JZWV01001600.1 GCF_000966975.1 Streptomyces katrae
AGGCCGTGCTGCGCGTCATGCGCGAACGCCGCGACATCCGCAACGGCTTCCGCACCGACCCCATCCCGCACGAGGTGCTGCTGCGCGTCCTGGAGGCCGCCCACCACGCCCCCAGCGTCGGCCACTCCCAGCCCTGGGACTTCGTCGTCATCCGGTCGGCGGAGACCCGCCGCACCATGCACGAGCTCGCCCAGCGCCAGCGCGAGGCCTACGCCAAGTCGCTGCCCAAGGGCCGGGCCAAGCAGTTCAAGGAACTGAAGATCGAGGCCATCCTCGACACCCCGGTGAACATCGTCGTCACCGCCGACCCCACCCGCGGCGGCCGCCACACCCTCGGCCGGCACACCCAGCCGCAGATGGCCCCGTACTCCTCCGCCCTCGCGGTCGAGAACCTCTGGCTCGCCGCGCGCGCCGAAGGCCTCGGCGTGGGCTGGGTCAGCTTCTTCGACGAGCGCGAGATGGTCCGCGCCCTCGGCCTCCCCGAGCACCTGGAGGTCGTCGCCTACCTGTGCGTCGGGTACGTGGACGAGTTCCCCGAGGAGCCGGAGCTGATGCAGGCGGGCTGGGCCCAGCGCCGCCCGCTGGCCTGGGTCGTGCACGAGGAGACGTACGGGCGCCGCGCGCTGCCCGGCGAGGCCCCGCACGACCTGCTCTCCGACACCGTCGCCAGTATCCGCCCGCTCGACGCCAAGGCGCTCGGCGAGGCCTGGGAGCGGCAGAAGCGCATGACGAAGCCCGCCGGCGCGCTCGGCATGCTGGAGATCATCTCCGCGCAGCTGGCGGGCCTGTCCCGGGTCTGCCCGCCGCCGATCCCGGAGCCGGCCGCCGTCGCGATCTTCGCCGGCGACCACGGCGTCCACGCCCAGGGCGTCACCCCCTGGCCCCAGGAGGTCACCACGCAGATGGTGGCCAACTTCCTGGGCGGCGGGGCCGTTTGCAACGCCTTCGCCAACCAGGTCGGCGCCGAGGTGTGCGTCGTCGACGTCGGCGTGAAGGGCGACCTGCCCGCCACCCCGGGCCTGCTGCCGCGCAAGGTCCGCCCGGGCACGGACGACCTGTCCGCGGGCCCCGCGATGAGCCGCGAGGACGCCATCGCGGCCATCGAGGTCGGCATCGAGACCGCGCGCGACCTCGTCGCGGCGGGCAACAAGGCGCTCCTGACGGGCGAGATGGGCATCGCGAACACGACCGTGTCCGCCGCCCTGATCTCCGTCTTCACGGGTGTCGACCCGGCCGAGGTCACCGGCCGCGGCACCGGCATCAACGACGAGACGCACGCCCGCAAGGTCGACGTCGTCCGCCGCGCCCTGGAGCTCCACCAGCCGGACGTGAACGACCCGATCGGCGTCCTGGCCGCCATCGGCGGCCTGGAGCACGCCGCGATCGTCGGCCTGATCCTCGGCGGCGCCTCCCTGCGCACCCCGGTCATCCTGGACGGCGTCAGCGCCGGCGCCGCCGCCCTGGTGGCCCGCGCCATCGCCCCCGAAGCCCTGTCGGCCTGCATCGCGGGCCACCGCAGCGCGGAACCGGGCCACGTGGCCGCCCTGAACAAGCTGGGCCTGCGCCCCCTGGTCGACCTGGACCTCCGCCTCGGCGAAGGCACGGGCGCCCTCCTGGCCCTCCCCTTGGTCCAGAGCGCGGCCCGCGCGATGCACGAGGTGGCCACGTTCGACTCGGCGGGCGTGACGGAGAAGTAACCACCACGCACGCGGGGCCGGACACCACGGGGTGTCCGGCCCCGCTGCGTTCCGGCCAGCTTTTTGGCGGTGGCTGCCCACCGCCCCCCGGCTGCGGGGCGGTGGGCAGGGGGACGGGAGCCCGCCTGGCGGGAGTGACCAGCCGGCCGGGATGCCCGGTGGTCGGGGTCCCGGCGGGGCGGTCTCGGAGCAGCC
>NZ_JZWV01001601.1 GCF_000966975.1 Streptomyces katrae
GCCTCAAGGACGGGCCGGTCCTGCTGGGGAAGACGGACAACGTGGGCCGTTCGGGTGTCAGTGCCCGCGCCTAGGGTGCCGTACATGATCACGTCTACCGTCGAAGAGTCCTGGGACCGCATCGAGAGCTGGCTCGCGCGGCACGCCCCCATCACCCACGGGCTGTTGCGGCCGGCGGCCGTTCTGGCGGACATCACGGCAGCCGAAGCCCGGCTGGGGGTGGCCTTCCCGCCCGACCTGAGGGAGTCGCTGCTGCGGCACGACGGTGTGGAGCTCCAGGATGGAACGCTCCGGCTCGACTACTACGGACCACTGTCTGGAGTCGAGGAGATCGTCCGGAGTACCGAGTTCCTGCGCGGGGTCGGCGAGGGTCTCGCCGAGGAGGAGGCTGATCTCGACGAAGGGGAGCGCGACGAGTACGCG
>NZ_JZWV01001602.1 GCF_000966975.1 Streptomyces katrae
TGGGAGCGCGACGAGTACGCGTACTGGCCGCACGAACGGCTGCTGATCACCCTGGGCATCGGCTGGCAGTCCTCCGACGGCCTCTTCCAGGTCACCCGCCCGGGCCCGCACCACGGGCGGGTCGGCCGGTACTTCGACGAGTCGGGCTCGACATTCACTCCCTGGGTGGGACTGCGGCACATCCTCTCCGACTTCGCCACCGCCTTGGAGAACGGCCTGCCCTTCGACGGGCGGACACCTCTGGCCTACGAGGGCCGGCTGATCTGGGACGGCGACGCAACGATTGTCGCCGACCCGACCTCCGCCCTGGACATCGCCGCCCGGGCCCCCGAGCCGCAGGTTCCACCCGCAGCCGAGCCGACCTCGCCCGCCTCGCAGCCTGACGGGACATACGCTGTCGGCACCTTTGGGGGCAGCGGATTCTTCGGAGCCGAACCCGCACCGCCCGTGCAGCCGGACGTCGTGTTCGTGGCGGGCATCGACCCCGGGGAACTGCTGGACCGGCTGGGCTCTCTGCCCGCGACCGCCAGGCCGCGCACCCGGCAACAAGCGCGGCTCTCCGCCGGGGCCCTCTGGGCCGCGTACCGTCGATGGTTCGGGCCGGCGCCTGCGGCGACGGGTGGTCGTACGCCACACAGGAAGGCGGCGATGCCCAGTTCGACCGTCCCGAGGTGCTGGAACGGCTGTCGCGCGGAACCCGGGTGGTGCGGCTGGTGAAGCAGGGACCTGAGGTGCGCGTGACCGTCGTGGAGGACGGAACACAGCGGCCGGAAGCGAGCCACCGGGTCGAATCGCCGCGAGAGGACTACGTGACCGGCTCCGACGGACAGCAGTGGCAGCGGATTGGCGTCGATCCCTGGCCCGGCTCGACGGCCGCCTACACCCGCCTGCTGGCAGGTCTGACCGCAGAGCACGGCATTGCCTTCGATCCGGAGGCCGACGCGGCGGCGCCACTGGCCAGCGCGCTACTGCTGCCGGTCCTCGACCGGGTTCCGGAGGCACGGCACCCGGTCACCGTCGTACGCGACGTCGACCTCGGCGTCCTCATCGAGCGAACCCCACCGCAGCGGTTGCGCTCCGCGGCGGTGGCACAGCTCGCCCGGCTGGCGTCGGAGACCGGAATCGACGGCTACCCGGAGATTGCCCGCGCGCTGGATCAGGCCAGTCTGGGCGAGCCGGTGGACCTGACGGCCGACGGGGCCCTGGACCTGCGGATGCGGACCATCCGGGCGGAGGTCCGGGCCGTCCGCGGACTGCTCGACGCGGCCCGCCACCAGCCCGACTCGGCGCCCGTCACCGCAGCCGACCTAGCGGCGTGGCACGGACGGGACGCGGCGACAGAGGCTTTGCGCCGGTTCCTTCTCCTGTCCCTGCCCGCAGCGGTAGAGACAATCCTCAGCCAGCGGGTATCTGTGCAGTGGCGAGACGAACTGGCGGTGGACCTGGCCGAGTAGCCATTGGCTCGATGCCGTCCGCCAGGACGACCTGCCCAGCCTCCACACTCTTGCGGCCGGCATCGACCGCGACCTCGATGCCGTCATCGCCGGCCTTCAGCCACCGGGCCGGCGGTGGCGCGTACGGGAACGCGGTGCTGTTCCTGGACTGGCACAAGGACGGCCACGGCAATCAGGCCCACGACTACAAGGGATCTCCGCCCGTCTGACCTGCTGTTTCGACCAGGTGCCAGAGGGGTGCACGTCCTCCTGGCCGTGAGCGAGGACCGGCAGGAGCGTCACGGCGGCGTCGCACCCGGTGCAGGCTGTGGTGCCCGGTTGTCCCAGGGCGTTCAGCGCCGCAGGTGTCTTCACCGGCACCGCGTGGTCGGTCGCGAGCGGGCACCCTTCGGCATGCACGGTGGCAGGCCGGCCACGGGTGCGGC
>NZ_JZWV01000242.1 GCF_000966975.1 Streptomyces katrae
GACCCCCACCGCCCACCGGCTGAACGCCCCCGCCCCCGCCCGGGTCACGGGACCCGCCGACGGCGGCCCGCAGCGGGTGGCACGCGGACGGCGCGCGGAGCCGCCCGGCGCGCTCCACGGCCGCCGCAAGAAGCGGCCCGGCAGCGGGGCCTGACGGGCGCTCACTGCCCGTTCCCCTCTGCGCGGCGGGAGGGGCGGCGGCGCGGTGCGGTCCGGCGGCCGGGCGGGCGCGTGGTGGCGGCCTCCCGCTTGCGGCGGGGTTCGCGGCGCCTGCGCTCCTCCCGCAGGCACTGCCGCAGCCCCTCGGGGTCGATCCCCTCGTTGCAGGCGTGGTGGAGCAGCTGGGCGAACCGGTACTCGGCGTCGGCCCGCAGGGCCAGCCCGAGGGCGATCCGGGCGGTCGGCTCGTCCCCGCTGGACCACGAGACCCAGCCGGCCAGGGTGAGCGGGGCCGCCGCGTGCTCCGAGTAGGCGCCGACGCAGCGCCGGGCCAGGGCCCGCCACAGGCGCAGGGCGGGGGCGGCCTCGTCGCCTTCCATCCACTCGGCGGCGATGTCGCGGATCGCCCTGTCCTGGAGTCCGAGGATCACGGCGGCGGCCTCGTCGTGGCCGAGCAGCGCGTCGTCCCAGTCGTCCGCTCCGGGCCCGCCCTCCGCGGGTGGGGCGAGGGTCAGCCGCCGCATGAGGGTGCGGGCCAGGCCGAGGGTCTG
The DNA here is from genome assembly GCF_000966975.1 of Streptomyces katrae. GTDB lineage: Bacteria > Actinomycetota > Actinomycetes > Streptomycetales > Streptomycetaceae > Streptomyces > Streptomyces katrae. The sequence continues at coordinate 711 of NZ_JZWV01000242.1, forward strand.
GGCGCCGACCTCCTCGCGGGTCTCCCCGTCGAGGATCCGGGGCACGAGGGATGCCGCGGCCCGCTCGAGCGCCTCCTCCTGCTCCGTGGCCCAGGCCCCGCCGAGCGGGGCCATCCGCTTCTCGATCTCCTTGAGGGAGCCGCGGACCTGGAGCCCGGCGAAGGTGGCCGCCGCGGCCATCACCGAGGTGCCGGCCGGGGCCAGCGGCGTTCCTTCGGCGGGGCAGCAGCCTGCCTCGGGGCAGACGTAGGACCAGTAGCGGCCGCCGGAGAGGCACAGGGCCTCCAGGACCGGGACGTCCAGGGCTCCGCAGGCCGTCCGGAGCCGCTGGGCGAGCGGCCGCAGCCGGGTCATGACCCGCTGCCCGCTCTCACCCCCGGCCGGGTCCTGGCAGAGGAAGACCACGATGCCGTCGGGCTTGTCCCCGCGCCGTTCGCCGCCCTTGATCAGGCATTCGGCGACCTGGCGGGCGGTGTCCTCCCATTCGGCGGGGGCGGTGGGGATGCCGACGCGGAGCCGGCCGCCGAAGCGGCCGCACGCGCCGTGGACGGAGACCATGACGAGGGAGTCGGTGGGGTGGAAGCCGAGCATGTAGGGCAGCGCGTCGGCCAGTTCGGCAGGGCTGCGCAGGGTGATCTGGGGTTCGGTGGGGGCTCCGGCGGGGCTGATGGACGGCCGGCCGGACGGGCTGCGTGATTCGTGGTTCGTCGTCATGCCTCGAAGGTCCCGTGCGTGATCCGATCCGGAAACCCCTGTGGATAACTCCCCGGGCCGTTCAGCCTTCAACATCCACAGGGCGGCGTCCGCATTGGCGCGATGTCAGAGGGATCGGGTTGCATGGGGGGCATGAACGCAGACCTGAGGTCCTCCGCAGATTCCGTACTCGCCCGCCTCGTGGGCGACCCCACGGGCACCGCGCGGCTGCGCGAGGACCAGTGGCGGGCGATCGAGGCCCTCGTCGCGCACAAGCGGCGGGCCCTGGTCGTCCAGCGCACGGGCTGGGGCAAGTCCGCGGTCTACTTCGTCGCCACCTCCCTGCTGCGAGCGAGCGGCGCCGGACCGACCGTGATCGTCTCCCCACTGCTCGCGCTGATGCGCAATCAGGTCGAGGCCGCCGCCCGCGCCGGGATCCACGCCCGCACCATCAACTCCTCCAACCCCGAGGAGTGGGAGGGCATCCAGGCCGAGGTCGCGGCGGGTGAGGTGGACGTCCTGCTGGTCAGCCCGGAGCGCCTCAACAACCCCGAGTTCCGCGACCAGGTCCTGCCCAAGCTGGCCGCTGCCACGGGCCTGCTCGTGGTCGACGAGGCCCACTGCATCTCGGACTGGGGGCACGACTTCCGCCCCGACTACCGCCGGCTGCGCACGATGCTGGCCGACCTCCCGCCGGGCGTCCCGGTCCTGGCGACGACCGCCACGGCCAACGCCCGGGTGACGGCCGACGTGGCCGAACAGCTCGGCACCGGGGCGGGCACGGACGCCCTGGTGCTGCGCGGCCCCCTGGACCGCGAGAGCCTGAGCCTGGCCGTGGTGACCCTGCCCGACGCCGCGCACCGCCTGGCGTGGCTCGCCGACCACCTGGCCGACCTGCCGGGCTCCGGGATCATCTACACCCTGACGGTGGCCGCCGCCGAGGAGGTCACCGCCTACCTGCGCCACCGCGGGCACACGGTTTCCTCGTACACCGGCAAGACCGAGAACGCCGACCGCGAGCAGGCGGAGAACGATCTGCAGGCGAACCGGGTCAAGGCCCTGGTGGCCACCTCCGCCCTCGGCATGGGCTTCGACAAGCCCGACCTGGGCTTCGTGGTGCACCTGGGCTCGCCCTCCTCCCCCATCGCCTACTACCAGCAGGTCGGCCGCGCCGGCCGTGGTGTCGAGCACGCGGAGGTGCTGCTGCTCCCCGGCCGCGAGGACGAGGCGATCTGGCAGTACTTCGCCTCGGTCGCCTTCCCCCCGGAGGAGCAGGTGCGCCGCACCCTGGACGCCCTGGCCCAGGCCGGCCGCCCGATGTCGCTCCCGGCCCTGGAGCCGCTGGTCGACCTGCGCCGGACCCGGCTGGAGACGATGCTCAAGGTGCTGGACGTGGACGGCGCGGTCCACCGGGTCAAGGGCGGCTGGACCGCCACGGGCGAGCCCTGGGTGTACGACGCCGAGCGCTACGCGTGGGTCGCCCGCCAGCGGGCCGCCGAGCAGCAGGCGATGCGCGACTACGCCGCGTCCACCGGCTGCCGGATGGAGTTCCTGCGCCGCCAGCTCGACGACGAGGAGGCCGCCCCCTGCGGCCGCTGCGACAACTGCGCGGGCGCCCGCTTCACCGCGGCGGTCTCCGCCGCCTCACTGGACACCGCCCGGGGGGAACTGGGCCGTCCCGGAGTGGAATTGGAACCGCGCCGGATGTGGCCGACCGGGCTCGCGGCGGTGGGCGTGGACCTCAAGGGGCGGATCCCGGCCGGCGAACAGTCCGCGCCCGGCCGGGCGCTGGGCAGGCTGTCCGACATCGGCTGGGGCAACCGGCTGCGCCCGATGCTGGCCCCCCAGGCACCCGACCAGACCGTTCCGGACGACGTGGCCCAGGCCGTGGTGGCGGTTCTGGCCGACTGGGCCCGGGGACCGGGCGGTTGGGCCTCGGGCGCCGAGGACGCCCCGGCCCGGCCCGTGGGAGTGGTCGCGCTGCCCTCGCGCAGCCGCCCGCAACTGGTCGCGTCGCTGGCCACGCGGATCGCGGAGGTCGGACGGATCCCACTGCTCGGAGCCCTGGAGTACACCGACGAGGCCCCGGAGTTCGGGCTGCCGTCCTCGAACAGCGCCCAGCGAGTCCGGGGGCTCCACCAGGCCTTGACCGTGCCGCCAGGCCTGGCGGCGAGCCTTGCCGAGGTCCCTGGTCCGGTGTTCCTCGTCGACGACCGCGCGGAGAGCGGCTGGACCCTCGCAGTGGCCGCCCGGCTGCTGCGACGAGCGGGGGCTGGGGGGGTGTTTCCGCTGGTGCTCGCGCTCCAGCCGTAGCGGAATGAGTCGTCTCCGGCGTGGCGGGGCAAGGATATGAGCGGCATACCGGCGAATTCCGGTCCGCGTCGCCAAATGCTCATTGCCCCACCGTCGCGGGCCACGCGAGAATCGGAGTGCTCCCGCTCGGCTCGTCGGCACTCTCCTGGGCCGCGCTGCGGCGCGCCCACACCTCAGCCGTGCCCGTTCGCGGGCGTGTACCCGAAGGGAGGACCGTGACCTTCGGATTCGCTCCGCCCGCGACCGCGTCCCTGACAACGGCCACTGGTGGCGCCAGCCGGCACGGCCGTCTGCTCGAACCCTCCGAATGGACCGCCGCTGGGGTACCCCTGCTGCGCAACCCGCGCGAGGTGGTCAGCGGCCTGCACTCCCGGCACAGCCCCGTGCCCTCCACCGCCGTCATAGCCGTGCTCGGCCCCGAGGAACGGCTCGTCGCCAGCGCCTCGTTCGTGCAGCGCTCGGCCTCGGCGGACGGCTGGGAATACCGCAACGCCCTGCTGTCCCGGCTGCGCCGGGTCATCCCGCACGACCTTCGGCGGCGGACCCCGGTCCGGACGGCGGTGCTGATGTACTGCCGCGACGGCGACGAGCGGTGGACCGAGGAGGACGGGGCCTGGATGTGGGGGCTGCGGGACGCCTGCACCCTGCACGGGCTGCGCTGCGGCGCGTACATCACGCTGACCCGCGGGGGCTGGCAGGTGCTGGGCGAAGGCCGTGGTGGACGGCACCCCAGCTCGGAATCCCGGCCCGAGCGGCTCGGCTCCATGACCGAGGTCGCGCCCCTGCCCCTGAGCACCGCCGGCGGGATGGTCGAACCCCTGCGCCGGGCGGCCGCCCGCTAGGCCGAGGGCCCGTCAGGACAGGGCCCAGGCCCGCACGGCCGCACTCCCGTGGAAGGGGGTACGGCTGGTCGGGCCTCGGACCTCAGCGGGGCCGGCACCGGCCCGCCCCGCCCCTCGCCCGTACGGGAGACGGGGCGTCAGACGCCCGCACCCAGCACGGAGTTGATCTGCTTCGCGTCACCGCAGACGACGAGCAGCGCACCCGCCCGGGCGAGCGCGACCGGCAGCGCCGCGGCCGTCGCCCCGGCCGGTCCGCCGTTGGCCGCGAAGACCACGACGGGGCGGCCGGCGGCCCGCTGCACGTGCGCCGCGTCCGCGTAGAAGACGTCGTCCCCGGCGTCGTGCTGGGCCCAGTAGGAGGCCTCGCCGAAGGACAGCTCGTGCGCGGCCCACGGGTGCGGGTCGCCGGTGGTGATCACCAGGATGTCGCCGGGCG
>NZ_JZWV01000243.1 GCF_000966975.1 Streptomyces katrae
GGGGGTGGCCTGTCCCACGCGCTGCGCGGGCGGGGCGGGGCGGACGGGACCGGGGCGCCCGGGCCGGGGTACGGCGGCGGGACGCGGACCAGGTACGGGGCGGGGGGTCTGCGCGGTGCGGCTCGCGGCCGGCGTGACGCGGGGACCCTGGGCACTCTCGTGAATCTGAGGCTCCTCGATGGCGGGGGTGAGAGGCATGAGTTGATGTCTATCAAACACCGGTACGAAACGTACCGGTGGGTGGCACGTGGGTGCGATCAGAAATCGAAGCCGAGTTGGCCTCCGTTTTCCAGCTCCACCGACTCCTCGCTGCGGCGCACCTTCTTCAAGTGCCGCCACTGGGGGAGCGCGTCGAGGTACGACCACGAGAGCCGGTGGTGCACGGTGGGACCGCGCTCCTCCAGCGCCGCGCGGTGCACGGGCGACGGGTAACCGGCGTTGGCGGCGAAGGCGAACTGCTCGATTCCGTCGCCGGGTTCGCCGAGTCCGGCCATCATCCGGTCGCGCTGGACCTTGGCGATCACCGAGGCCGCGGCGACGGCGATGCAGGACTGGTCACCCTTGATCACCGTACGGACCCGCCAGGGCGTGCCGAGGTAGTCGTGCTTGCCGTCGAGGATCACCGCGTCGGGCCGCACCGGAAGGGCGTCCAGCGCGCGTACCGCCGCGAGCCGCAGAGCGGCCGTCATCCCCAGCTCGTCGATCTCCTCCGGGGAGGCGTGTCCGAGGGCGTGCGCGGTGACCCAGGCCTGCAGGACGTCGAACAGCTCGTCGCGTCGTCTGGGGGTGAGCAGTTTCGAGTCGGTGAGCCCCTCGGGCGGCCGGCGCAGGCCGGTGATCGCCGCACACACGGTGACGGGACCGGCCCAGGCCCCTCGTCCGACCTCGTCGACCCCGGCGATGACCTTGGCGCCGGTGGTTGCACGGAGGGAGCGCTCGACGGTGTGGGTGGGTGCTTCGTACGGCATGGCGCCAGCAAGGTTACGCCGCCCCGGGCCGCCTGCACACCCCGGCCTGGGGCAAGCCCGCGCACCGTGTGACGGGCGGCCCGCGCGCGGACCCGTGCGCGGGTGCCGCGTCCGGGCCGCCGGCCGCTCAGGCGCGGAGCATCGGCACCATCAGCCCGTCGATCATCTCGGCGATCTCGCGGTCCGGCCATTCACTTCCGCACACCTTGGCGCGATACATCAGCATCGCCGGGATCACATCGGTGATCAGCGGACTCGTGGCATCCGGACGGACGTCGCCCCGCTGGATACCGCGGAGTAGCAGCTCACCGATCACCTCGCGGGCCGGCTCGTGCAGCCCCTTCCAGATCACCTCGCGGAAGAGGTCGCCATGAGCCGGGTCGCATTCGTGAAGCACCGCACGGAGGGCCATCCCGGCCGGAGAGCGCATGACGTCGCGCATCCGCACGCACAGCCGGTAGAGGTCCTCACGGATCGATCCCTGGTCCGGCGTCTCCCCCAGTGCGGGCAGTCCCCGGCGCAGCACGTCGGCGACCAGGTCCGCCTTCGAGGGCCACCGCCGGTAGAGAGCCGCCTTGCCGGTACGGGCCCCGGCGGCGACCCCTTCCATCGTGAGGGCGTTCCAGCCGACGCTGCCGAGCTGCTCCAGCGCCGCGTCCAGGATCGCCCGTTCGAGTTCGGGACCCCGCCTGCGCACCGGCGGCGCCCCCTCCGTCCAGCCCGAACCCGCCATGCCCGAAACCTCCGACCATCCGCGCGGCTTCGCACGGATTTCCAGCCATAGTGAACGCTTGCGTTCCCTCCGTGCGGACTCCTACCGTGGACCCGCCGTGAACGGAAGCGTTCACTATTTCACTTCGGGGGGATCCACAGTGAAAAGCGCTCAACTCGCCCCACCCCGGATACCCGGGGCCGCCCGCCGGCCCGGCCGACCGGGTGTAGCACTCGCGGTCATCGCCGCCTGCCAGCTCATGGTCGTCCTCGACGCGACGATCGTGAACATCGCGCTCCCGCACATCCAGACCGCGCTCTCCTTCTCCACCACCGACCTCTCCTGGGTGATCAGCGCCTACACCCTGGCCTTCGGCGGCCTGCTGCTGCTCGGCGGCCGGGCCGGCGACATCCTGGGAAGGCGCCGGGTCTTCATGGCCGGAATCCTGCTGTTCACCCTGGCCTCCCTGCTCGGCGGTTTCGCCCAGGAACCCTGGCAGCTGATGGCCGCCCGGGCCCTCCAGGGTGTCGGCGGCGCCATCGCCTCCCCGACCGCACTCGCCCTGATCACCACCACCTTCGCCGAAGGCCCGGCCCGTAACCGCGCGTTCGGCGTCTTCGCCGCCGTCTCCGCCGGCGGAGGCGCCGTCGGGCTGCTGGCCGGCGGCATGCTGACCGAATGGCTCGACTGGCGCTGGGTCCTCTTCGTCAACGTGCCGATCGGCGTGCTGATCACCGTCCTGGCGCCGCTCTACATCAACGAGTCCGAACGGCACCCGGGCCGCTTCGACGCCGCCGGAGCGCTCACCGCCACCGGCGGCATGACCTCACTCGTCTACGGGTTCATCCGCGCCTCGGAGGACGGCTGGCGCGACTCGCTGACCCTCGGATCCTTCGGTGCCGCCGTCGCCCTGCTCGGCCTGTTCGTGCTGATCGAGTCCCGTGCCGCCGAACCGATCATCCCGCTGCGGATGTTCGCCGACCGCAACCGTGCGGGCACCTACCTGATCATGCTGGGCCTGGCCGCCGCCGTGTTCGGCATGTTCTTCTTCATCGTCCAGTTCGTACAGAACGTGCTGGGCTTCTCGCCGATCCAGTCCGGTCTCGGCTTCCTGCCCGTGACCGCTGCGATCATCACGGCCGCCGGCCTCTCGCAGCGCCTGCTGCCCCGCCTCGGTCCCAAACCGTTCATGGTCACCGGTTCCGCGCTCACCGGGACGGGCCTCGCCTGGCTGACCTTCATCCGCACCGACAGCACGTACCTCTCCGGCGTGCTCGGCCCGATGCTGCTGTTCGGCTTCGGCATGGGCCTGAACTTCGTCACCCTCACCCTCACGGCCGTCTCCGGCGTGGCGCCCCGGGAGGCGGGGGCGGCCTCCGGACTGCTCAACGCCAGCCAGCAGGTCGGAGGTTCCCTGGGCCTGTCCATCCTGGTCACCGTCTTCGGCACGGCCGGCCGCGACGAGGCCGCCCGGCAGGTCCCCGCCTTCATGGCGCAGGCCGACCCGGCGCAGCTGGCGGCGTTCCGGCAGACCGGACGGCTGCCGGACCCTTGGGGCGACCTCGTCCTCACCCAGGGCATCTCCAGCGCCTTCACCGCCGCCGTCGCCATGTCCGGACTGGCCCTGGCCAGCGCCCTGCTGGTGATCCGGGTCCGCAAGAGCGACCTGGACGCCCTCAGCGGAGCCGCCGCCGAGGCGGGTCCGGCGGCCTGAGCGGGCAGGCCCGTACGCGAAGGCCGCTGCGCGCAGGCCCTGCTGCGGGGCACACCCCGCACCCGGGCCTGCGGCAAGAAGGCCCCCGCACCCGGCTCCTGGGTCCAAGCCCGACTAGGCCGCGGGCGTCTCCGGCAGCCAGGCCGGCAGGGCCTCGGTGCGGGCCAGCCAGGCCGGGGGCAGCGCGGCGTCCCCGCGGGCGCCCAGGATCCCGCCGACGATCGCGCAGGTCGTGTCCACGTCCCCGCCCACCTGGGCGGTGGTCCAGAAGGCCCGCTCGAAGTCGTCCAGCGCCCGCGCCGCCGACCACAGTGCGAACGGCACCGTGTCGTGGGCGCTCGTGCGCCGGCCGCAGCCCAGCACGGCCGCGACGGTGTTGGCGTCGCCGTAGTCCAGCATGTCCCGCGCCCGGCGCACGCCGGCGCCCACGGCACTGCGCGGCACCAGCGCGATCACCCCGTCCAGCAGTTCCTCGGCGGACGGCGGGCCCGCGGGGGCCCCCGCCAGCGCGGCCGCGGCGGCGACGGCCATCGCTCCGCACACCGCCTCGCGGTGCTGGTGGGTGGTGTAGGCGGAGATCTCGGCCTGGTGGGTGGCCTGCTCGGGGTCCTCCGCGTACCAGGCGCCCAGCGGTGCGATCCGCATCGCCGCGCCGTTGCCCCAGGATCCCTGCCCGTTGAAGAGCTCGGCGGCCAGGGTGCGCCAGTCCTCTCCCTCGCGGACCAGCCGCAGCATCCGGTTCACGGCGGGCCCGTAGCCGCGGTCGAAGTCGTGGTGCTCGGCGAACGAGGACGCCAGGGCGTCCTGGTCGATGCGCCCGTGCGCGGCGAGCACGGCCACCACCGAGCAGGCCATCTCGGTGTCGTCGGTCCACTGCCACGGTTCGCTGCCGGCCGGCAGCTCGCGCCGCTTGAGCAGCGGAAGGTTCACGGGGACGAAGTACTGGGAGCCCAGGGCGTCCCCCAGGGCCAGCCCGCGGAGGCTGGACAGGGCGCGTGCGTAGCGCCGTTCGGAAGCGGAATCAGCGGTCATCGCGCGCCACTTTAGCCGTCCAGGTCATAAGGCTCGGGTGTGGTCCACCGCTCAAACGGGCGGTCCATCCGGTACCGGCCGTCGGGTCCGAGCATCAGCACCCGGAATTCGCCGTTCCCTGGGTTGGAGAGGGCTTCGAACTCGGCCACCGACCAGTGGAACCAGCGCATGCAGAAGAGCCGCATCGTCAAACCGTGCGTCACCAACAGCACGTTCTCCGGGTGGTCGGGTGCCTCGAAGCTGCGGTAGAGGCTCTCCAGGAAGGAGCCGACCCGGTCGTAGACGTCGGCTCCGGACTCGCCCTGCGCGAAACGGTAGAAGAAGTGCCCGTACGCGTCCCGGTAGGCCTTCTGGAGCTTGACGTCGTCCCGGTCCTGCCAGTTGCCCCAGTCCTGCTCGCGCAGCCGGGGCTCCTCGCGCATCCGCACCCGCGCGGGGTCCAGGCGCAGCTCCCGGAAGGTCTGGAGGGTCCGGCGGTAGGGGGAGACGTACGCGCTGATGTGCTCCTCTCCGAAGAGCTCGCGCAGCCGGACCCCGGCCTCGGCGGCCTGCTCACGCCCGGCGCGGGTCAGGCGCAGGGCGTGGTCGGGCTCGCGCTCGTACACCGTGTCATCGATGTTCCCCTCCGATTCCCCGTGCCGGACGAGGACGATGCGCCGTGGTCGAACCATGCCCCGACCCTATGCGGCGCCCGGGGCGGGTGCGCCCCGGGCACGCCGGTCGCCGGGCGGATCCGTCGTACGGTCATACCGTCCAGCTGGGTTCGAGGTCCACGACGTCCCCGGTGAGCGCCTCGACGTCGGCCTCGGTCTGGGCGCGCAGCGAGAGCCGCTCCACCCGCTCCTGCCGGTACTTTCCGTGCTCGGCCGCCGCACGCCACATGGACAGCACCAGGAACTCCCGGCCCGGCGCCTCGCCGAAGAGTCCCCTGATCATCCCGGGCGACCCGGCCATGGCGGGGTTCCAGACCTTCTCCTGCATCAGCGCGAAGTGCTCCACACGGCCTTCCCGGACGCGGGTGTGCGCGACCCGGACCACGTCGGCGTCGCTGAAGCGCGGCTCGAAGCCGGTCTTCACGTCGAAGCGGTAGTCGAAGAGCGTGACCCTCGCGTCGGTGTAGGTGCCGGTCTGGGCGGCGGCCAGTCTGTCGTGCGAGCGGGCCATGAAGGAGTCGTAGAAGGAACGGCTCTCCCAGAACGCGAAGACATGCGCGACCCCCTGCCGGCCTCTGCTCCAGCCGCCGCCCTGCCCCCGGAATCCGGGTTCGCCGGGCAGCCCCGCCCACTTGCGCTGCCCGCGCTCGAACCCGCGTCGGTCCGTCACCGTGCAGCGAATCCACTTGACCAGCACCGCGCCATCGTACGGGCCCGGGCCCGGCCCCGGTCAGTCCTCGGAGCGGTGGATGCGTACCAGTTCGGCCGCATCCCGCTCGGGCAGCCGAAGGCCGAACTCCCGGTCGAGCAGGCCGGGCAGCCCCTCCGGGGCGACGGGCTCCCGCTCGGTCCTCCCGTCGGGGTACAGGCGCATCAGCTCCCGCCCCACGAGCGTCTTGCGCACCGCGTCGCCCGGGAGTTGCACGAGGGTCCGCCCGATGAAGGAGGAGCGGGGGTGCGTGGAGCTGTAGTGGTTCAGCACGACGTAGTCGACGGGGTGGTAGCGCTGGGGGGAGAAGGCGTACAGGTCCCGCCAGGCGTCCCCGCGGCGGATGCGGAGGACGAGGAGCCCGTCCTCCTCCTCGCCGACGGCGAAGGTCCACGGCCCCTGGCGCACCTCGGCCCCCGGCCGCCCCAGCGGAACGGGCTCGCGCGGGCCCTGGTAGCCGAACCCGGCGTCGCAGAGCCACGGTTCGCCCTCGACGGTGACCACGAGGGCCGCATGCGTCACCGCCAGCAGGCTCTCGCCCCGGGTGCGGTTGCGGGCGCCGCGCCCGGAGACCTCGAAGCCGATCCGCTCCAGGGCAGCGGCCAGCAGCGAGTTCTGCTCGTAGCAGTAGCCGCCGCGGCGGCCGCGCACGAGCTTGTCCTCGAGGGCCTTGACCTCCAGCGCGACGGGGCGGCCGAGCAGGACGTCCAGGCTTTCGAAGGGGATGGCGGCGGTGTGGGCGCGGTGCACCTCGTACAACGTCCTGAGGTCCGGCCGGAGTTCCCGGGCCCTGCCGCCCAGCCCGATCCGCGCCAGGTACGCGCCCAGATCCAGTTCGTCACCGCTCCACGTGCCCATCCGACTCCCCCGCCATGGTGTTCCCATGGCCCGCGTGCTCCCGCGGGCCCCGCTCAATGATCACCACGCCCCGCGCCGCGCACCACCCCGTTCACCCGCCGCGCCGCACAAGCCGAAGAGGGCACCGACCCGGAGGTCGGCACCCTCTTCACATGGCGCTAGGCGTCAGCCGTCAGCTGCAGCCGCTGGTGGAGCCGCAGCCCTCGCAGATGTAGCAGGAGCCGGCGCGCTGCATCTTCGTACCGCAGGAGAAGCAGAGCGGGGCGTCGGCGGAGACGCCCATCTGCATCTCGACCAGCTCGGCGTTGCTGTGCGCCGTCTTCGGGGCCGGGACCGGGACGACCGTCACCGGCTTGGCCACGGCGGCGACGGGCGCCGACTGGGCGAGGGACTCGGTGTCCAGCTCCTCCTCGAGCGGCTCGTAGGAACCGGTGTCGAGGTGGCGCTGGCGCTCCTCGGCGGAGTGGATGCCGAGGGCCGAGCGGGTCTCGAAGGGCAGGAAGTCCAGCGCCACGCGACGGAAGATGTAGTCGACGATCGACTGCGCCATCCGCACGTCCGGGTCGTCCGTCATACCGGCCGGCTCGAAGCGCATGTTCGTGAACTTCGCGACGTACGTCTCCAGCGGGACGCCGTACTGCAGACCGACCGAGACGGCGATCGAGAAGGCGTCCATCATGCCCGCGAGGGTCGAGCCCTGCTTGGACATCTTCAGGAAGACCTCACCCAGGCCGTCGTCCGGGTAGGAGTTGGCCGTCATGTAGCCCTCGGCGCCACCGACCGTGAAGGAGGTGGTGATGCCCGGGCGGCCCTTGGGGAGGCGCTTGCGGACCGGACGGTACTCGATGACCTTCTCGACCGCGGTGCGGATGGTCTCCTCGGCCTTCTCGGTGATCTCGGCCTTCTCCTCCTCCTTCTTCTTGGCGGAGAGGGGCTGGCCGACCTTGCAGTTGTCGCGGTAGATCGCGAGCGCCTTGACGCCCAGCTTCCACGCCTCGAAGTAGATCTCCTCGATCTCCTCGACGGTCGCCGTCTCCGGCATGTTGACCGTCTTGGAGATCGCACCGGAGATCCAGGGCTGGATCGCGGCCATCATGCGGACGTGGCCCATCGGGGAGATGGAGCGCTCGCCCATCGCGCAGTCGAAGACCTCGTAGTGCTCGGTCTTCAGACCGGGGGCGTCGACCACGTTGCCGTGCTCGGCGATGTGGGCGACGATCGCCTCGATCTGCTCCTCCTGGTAGCCCAGGCGGCGCAGGGCCTGCGGGACGGTGCCGTTGACGATCTGCATCGAGCCGCCGCCGACGAGCTTCTTGAACTTGACCAGGGCCAGGTCCGGCTCGACACCGGTGGTGTCGCAGGACATCGCGAGACCGATGGTGCCGGTCGGCGCGAGGACGGAGGCCTGGGCGTTGCGGAAGCCGTTCTTCTCACCGAGGCGCAGGACGTCCTGCCAGGCCTCGGTGGCCGCGGCCCAGATCGCGTTGTCCAGGTCGTCGGTGCGCGGCGCGACGGCGTTGGCGTCGGCGTGCTGCTTCATGACGCGCTTGTGCGAGTCGGCGTTGCGGGCGTAGCCGTCGTACGGGCCGACGATGGCGGCCAGCTCGGCGGAGCGCTTGTACGCGGTGCCGGTCATCAGCGAGGTGATCGACGCGGCGAGGGTGCGACCGCCGTCCGAGTCGTACGCGTGGCCGGTGGCCATCAGCAGGGCGCCGAGGTTGGCGTAGCCGATGCCCAGCTGGCGGAAGGCTCGGGTGTTCTCGCCGATCTTCTGCGTCGGGAAGTCCGCGAAGCAGATGGAGATGTCCATCGCGGTGATGACGAGCTCGACGACCTTGGCGAAGCGCTCGGCGTCGAAGGACTGGGCGCCCTTGCCGTCGTCGTGCAGGAACTTCATCAGGTTCAGCGAGGCGAGGTTGCAGGACGTGTTGTCCAGGTGCATGTACTCGCTGCACGGGTTGGACGCGGTGATGCGGCCGGACTCGGGGCAGGTGTGCCAGTGGTTGATCACACCGTCGTACTGGATGCCCGGGTCGGCGCAGGCCCACGCGGCCTCGGCGAGCTTGCGGAAGAGCGCCTTGGCGTCGACCTTCTCGATGACCTCGCCGGTCATGCGGGCACGCAGGCCGAACTCGGTGCCGTTCTCGACTGCCGTCATGAACTCGTCGTTCACGCGGACGGAGTTGTTGGCGTTCTGGTACTGGACGGACGTGATGTCGTCGCCGCCCAGGTCCATGTCGAAGCCCGCGTCGCGCAGGGCGCGGATCTTCTCCTCCTCCTTCACCTTGGTGGCGATGAAGTCCTCGACGTCCGGGTGGTCCACGTCCAGGACGACCATCTTGGCCGCGCGGCGGGTGGCGCCGCCCGACTTGATCGTTCCGGCGGACGCGTCGGCGCCGCGCATGAAGGAGACGGGGCCGGAGGCGTTGCCGCCGGAGGAGAGGAGCTCCTTGGAGGAGCGGATGCGGGAGAGGTTCAGGCCGGCGCCGGAGCCGCCCTTGAAGATCATGCCCTCTTCCTTGTACCAGTCGAGGATCGACTCCATGGAGTCGTCGACGGAGAGGATGAAGCAGGCGGAGACCTGCTGCGGCTGGGGCGTGCCGACGTTGAACCACACCGGGGAGTTGAAGCTGAAGATCTGGTGCAGGAGGGCGTAGGTCAGCTCGTGCTCGAAGATCTCCGCGTCGGCGGGGGACGCGAAGTAGTCGTAGTCCTCGCCGGCCTTCGTGTACGTCTTGACGATGCGGTCGATCAGCTGCTTCAGGCCGGTCTCGCGCTGCGGCGTGCCGACGGCGCCGCGGAAGTACTTGCTGGTGACGATGTTGACCGCGTTCACCGACCAGAAGTCGGGGAACTCGACGCCGCGCTGCTCGAAGTTGACCGAGCCGTCGCGCCAGTTCGTCATGACGACGTCACGGAGCTCCCAGTTCACCTCGTCGTACGGGTGCACGCCGGGGGTGGTGTGGATGCGCTCGATCCGCAGGCCGCCCTTGGCGGCCTTGGTCCCCTTGGCGCGGGAACCACGTGCCGAGCTGCTCGCCGTCTCTGTCATGCCGCCTGCCTCCCATATGCGGGCAAAAACGCCCTAAAGTGCCAGCGATATTCCGCGGCACAATGCTGTGTCTTGTATCTACGAATCTCGCCCTGCCGGCCGGCGGGGCCGCACTGCGCTGCGGCCCCGTGCGGTCAGTCGGCGGCGGAGGCGGGCACGGGGACGACCGGGGGGGTCCCTCCGTGCTCGCACTCATGGGGGTGAGGCCGCGGCTCGCGAAGTTCCGCGATGGCGGTCTCGAAGTCTTCAAGGGTGTCGAAAGCTTTGTACACGGACGCGAACCGCAGGTACGCGACCAGGTCGAGCTCCTGCAACGGGCCGAGTATGGCCAGACCCACGTCGTGGGTGGTCAGCTCGGCGCTCCCGGTGGCGCGCACCGCCTCCTCGACCCGCTGGCCGAGCTTGGCGAGGGCGTCCTCGGTGACCGGCCGCCCCTGGCACGCCTTGCGGACGCCAGAGATGACCTTGGTGCGGCTGAAGGGTTCGGTGACCCCGCTTCGCTTGATCACCATCAGCGAGGCCGTCTCCACCGTCGTGAAGCGACGGGAGCAGTCGGGGCACTGACGGCGTCGGCGGATCGACGTTCCGTCGTCGGTGGTGCGGCTGTCGACGACGCGGCTGTCGGGGTGCCTGCAGAAGGGGCAGTGCATGGTTCCCTCACCCTCCTCTTGGCACGACTGAATGACCCCACGGAGCCCTTCGGCGACAGAGAGCGAGTCTCTGCCGGGGGCTCGTGAAGCAGCCACAAGCATATGCGATCCCGGAGGTCTGAGCCGACCGTGGACCACAACTTGTGGGTTGCGACGCTCATCCAACCACTAGATCTTGCGTTGGGGAGGATTTGAGCCCCTACGCGTGTCGCGCGGCCCGATGGCCGGTTTCCGCGGGTTCCGGTGCCACACTGGGCACGGCCCCGGGCGGCGGCGACCCAACCCGGAAGGGTACCGTAAGCAGCAGACGCGGTTCCGAATCCACGTTCGGACGACGGGCCGGCCCACACGCCTCCGCCCCGCCGTCCGGGCCGGCCATCCGCACCGGCCGGCCATACACCCACCGCTATAACCCGGGTGGGCGATCCGCGATTTTTCACTCGAACGTGTGTTTGGCGCAACCTTTCGAAAGCAACTACCGTTGTCCAGCTAGGGAGAACATTTCGAGAGGGGCCGACGTGACCACCACCGCAGACAGTGCCACCATCACTGCCCAGAACCGCTCCCAGAGCCGACTCGAGCCGGTGCATGCCATGAGTGACGCAAGTCAGAATCCGGAGGCGGAGGCCACCGTGCGCCCCGCACGCTCGCTGCCAGGGCGGCCTCCAGGCATCCGCGCCGACAGCTCCGGGCTCACGGACCGGCAGCGGAGGGTCATCGAGGTCATCCGGGACTCCGTGCAGCGCCGCGGCTACCCGCCGTCGATGCGCGAGATCGGCCAGGCCGTCGGCCTCTCCAGCACCTCCTCCGTCGCCCACCAGCTGATGGCCCTGGAGCGCAAGGGCTTCCTGCGCCGCGACCCGCACCGCCCCCGCGCCTACGAGGTGCGCGGCTCCGACCAGCCCAGCTCGCAGCCCACCGACACCACCGGCAAGCCCGCCGCCTCCTACGTTCCCCTGGTCGGCCGGATCGCGGCCGGCGGCCCGATCCTCGCCGAGGAGTCGGTCGAGGACGTGTTCCCGCTCCCGCGCCAGCTCGTGGGCGACGGCGAGCTGTTCGTGCTCAAGGTCGTCGGCGACTCGATGATCGAGGCCGCCATCTGCGACGGCGACTGGGTCACCGTCCGTCGCCAGCCCGTCGCGGAGAACGGCGACATCGTCGCCGCGATGCTGGACGGCGAGGCCACGGTCAAGCGCTTCAAGCGGGAGGACGGGCACGTGTGGCTGCTCCCTCACAATGCCGCCTACCAGCCCATCCCCGGCGACGAGGCGACCATCCTCGGCAAGGTGGTCGCGGTACTGCGCCGGGTCTGACCCCTCGCCCACAGCCAGCTCCGGGACCCTCTGCGCCGGTCCCGGAGCTGTTCCATGTCCGCTGTAGGCCGGGCCTCCGGCCTGCGGACCTACTTGCCGTCGGCCTGGGCGCTCGCGTCGATCGCGGCCAGCGAGCGGCGGACCTGGTTGCGGTCCGTGGTGTACCAGAAGTCGGGCAGCGAGGCCCGCAGGAAGCTCCCGTACCGGGCCGTGGCCAGGCGCGGGTCGAGGACGGCGACGACGCCCCGGTCGCCCGAGGCCCGTACGAGCCGGCCCGCGCCCTGCGCCATCAGCAGGGCCGGCCATCAGCAGGGCCGCATGCGTGGCGGCGACCGCCATGAAACCGTTGCCGCCGTTCTCCTCGACCGCCTTCTGCCGCGCGCTCATCAGCGGGTCGTCGGGGCGAGGGAACGGGATCCGGTCCATGATCACCAGCTGGCAGCTGGGACCGGGCACGTCCACGCCCTGCCACAGGGAGAGCGTCCCGAACAGGCAGGTGCGCGGGTCGGCGGCGAAGTTCTTGATCAGCTCGCCCAGCGTCTCCTCGCCCTGGAGCAGGATCGGATTGTCGAGCCGGCCGCGCAGCTCCTCGGCGGCCGCCTTGGCCCCGCGCATGGAGGAGAAGAGGCCGAGGGTGCGGCCGCCGGCCGCCTCGATCAGCTCCGCCAGCTCGTCCATCATGTCGCCGCGGGTGCCCTCCCGGCCCGGGGTGGCCAGGTGCTTGGCGACGTAGAGGATGCCCTGCTTCGGGTAGTCGAACGGGGACCCGACGTCCAGCCCCCGCCAGAGCGGTACGTCCTCCCCCTCGACGCCCTCCGGGGAGAGGCCGAGGGAGGCCGCGACCCCGTTGAAGTCCCCGCCGAGCTTGAGGGTGGCGGAGGTGAGGACCACCGAGCGGTCCTCGAAGAGCTTCTCTCGCAGCAGCCCCGACACCGACAGCGGCGCGACCCGGAGGGTGGCACCGAACCGGTCGTGGCGCTCGTACCAGACGACGTCGTACTCCGAGCCGATCATGATCCGCTCCGCCACCGCGTGGACGTTCTCGACCGCGGCCAGGGCCTGCTTGCGGACGGCGTCCTCGTCGTGGACGGACTTGTCGCGGGTGGCACCGATCGCGGAGATCACGTTGCGCGCGGAATCGCGCAGGGCGGCCAGCGCGTATCCGAGGTCGTCGGGAATCTGCTCCAGGCGGCCGGGAAGCGCCAGCTCCATCACCCGTTCGAAGGTCTCCGAGGCGGTCTGCAGGGAGTCCGCGGTCTTCTCGTCGACCAGCTTGGCGGCACGCTTCACGGCCCGGTTGACCTGCCCCGGGGTGAGCTCGCCGGTGGCCACGCCGGTGACGCGGGAAACCAGCTCGTGGGCCTCGTCCACGATCAGCACCTCGTGCTGCGGCAGGACGGGCGCGCCCTCGATGGCGTCGATGGCGAGCAGTGCGTGGTTGGTGACCACCACATCGGCGAGCTTGGCCCGCTCACGGGCCGCCTCCGCGAAGCACTCGGCGCCGTACGCGCACTTCGTCGCCCCCAGGCACTCCCGGGAGGAGACCGAGACCTGGCTCCAGGCCTTGTCGGAGACTCCGGGGGTGAGGTCGTCGCGGTCGCCGGTCTCGGTCTCGTCCGCCCAGTCGCGCAGGCGCAGCAGGTCCTTGCCGAGCTTGCTGGTGGGGGCGGCCGCCTCGAACTGGTCGAAGAGGCCCTCCTCCTCGTCCTGCGGGGCGCCCTCGTGCAGCCGGTGGAGGCACAGATAGTTCGACCGGCCCTTGAGCATGGCGAACTGCGGCCGTCGGCGCAGCTGCGGATGCAGCGCCTCGACCGTGCGCGGCAGGTCCCGCTCGACCAGCTGGCGCTGGAGCGCCAGCGTCGCCGTGGCCACGACGACGCGCTCGCCGTGCGCGAGGGCCGGCACCAGGTAGCCGAGGGACTTGCCGGTGCCGGTGCCGGCCTGGATGAGCCGGTGCGAGTTGTCGTCGATCGCTTCGGCGACGGCTTCGGCCATGGCGACCTGGCCGGGGCGCTCCGTGCCGCCGACGGCGGAGACGGCGGCGTGCAGCAGGTCGGAGAGGGAGGGCTTCGTCATAGCAGGACCAACCCTACGGGGCGCCGCTGACAGTGACGTACCGATCCGGCCTCACGGATGGTGCAGGGGGTTGGGCACGGTGCCGTGGGTGACCGCGTGGGGGCGGTCGGGGCGGTCCCGGTATCCGTCCTCGTGGAGCCGGTTGCGGTTGAGGCAGAGCCGGTCGATCCGCTCGGTCAGCAGGTCGAAGAGTTCGTAGCGGTCCTTGAGCTCGGGGAAACGCGCCTGGTGGCGGAGGATCTCCGCCCGTACGAGGGACCAGAACTCGTCCTCGGGGACGCCGAGCCGGTCCTCGCACAGGGCGGAGAGGTAGCGGAAGACGCCGATGAACAGGCCGGAGTGGATGAACTGGGTGAGGAAGGCGGGCGGCTCGGTGAGCAGTGCCGCCCGGACGTCGGCGGGCATGGAGGCGTGCTCGGGCAGGGAGGTGCGGCTGATGTTGACGTCGTCCACGAAGTCCTTGATCGCGAGGCGGACCGGCACGTCGTGCTCGTCGAAGATCACGACCGCGTTCTCTCCGTGCGGGGAGAAGACGGTGCCGTAGCGGTAGAGGAAGTGGAGCAGCGGGGGCAGCAGGGCCGTGAACAGGTGCTGGAGCCAGACCGCGGGCGTCAGACCGGAGCGGGCGACGAGCTCGGCGGTGAAGGAACGTCCACGCGGGTCGGTGTGGAGGAGTGAGGCGAGGGTACGGGCGCGCTCGCCGGGGGCGAGGTGGCGGCCGAGGGGTTCGCGCCAGATCGCACCGAGGAGTTCCTTGTACTGGTACGGGACCTCGGGGAGCCGGTCGTACACGGGGTGGCGGACGGTGACGGAGGCGACCTCGCCGAGCAGGACCACCCCGCATTCGTCGCGGAGGAAGGGGTCCGCGTCGCGCAGGGAGTGGATCCAGGCGGTCACCGCGGGGGCCGCCAGGGTGAGGTCGCTGGGCAGGCCCCGCCAGACCATGGTGTTGAAGACGGACAGCGGGAGTTTGACGCTGTGGCGGTCGGGGCGGGTGAGGTTGAGGAAGGTGCGGACGGACTGCTGCGGAAGCCGTTCGTCGGGGTCGGCGGGGAGCGGTACCAGCGCGCCGGAGGCGAGGGCCGGCGCGAAGAGGGGGAGGACGACCTCGTCCCACTGCCAGGGGTGGACGGGCAGGTAGAGGTAGCGGAGGGGGTCCAGGCCCCGGTCGCGGAGGGTCTGGTCGTAGGCGGCGCGGGTGACGGGGTCGAGTTCGGCCGCGTAGAGGCGCGCGGGGTCCTCCAGGCCGGCGCCGCCGCGGTACTCGGCGAGGGAGGTGTGGGCGGCGAGCCAGGGCAGGCGTTGCGGGGTGCGGGCTTCGGGGGCCCAGGCGGCGGCGTCCGCTGCGGACCATCCGACGCGGCCCTTGTTGGGGACGAGCCAGGGGTGGCCCGTCTGGTGCCCTTCGAGGGCGGCGTAGTCCAGGTCGGCGAGGACGTCGGCGGTGAGGGCGTGGTGGTCGAGGCGGGCGTCGGCGGCGAGGGTGGCGCTGAGCTCGCGGATGAGGTGGCCGAGGGTGGGGCCGTCGAGGCCGAGGAGGGTGCGGGCGCGGACGAGGAAGCCGTAGGGGTCCGCGAAGGCTTCCGGCGGTTCGGCGGAGGGGGGTGGCGGGGTGAGGGTGATGGAGTCCGGCGCGACCTGCCAGCTGCCGTAGGCGCGGCGGCGGGCGCGGAACCCGAGGCTGCTGCCGTCGTCGAGTGTCAGGGTCCAGGCGTCGCCCGCGGCGGCCGGGGCCGGGGCGGGGGTGACGATCTCCTCGTACGCGAACTCGGAAAGCATCTTGGCGAGCAGCCTGCGGGCCGCGCCGTCCCAGGTCGGGCGGTTGAGTTCGGGAGGCGTGCACGGGTGCTGGGGCGACGGGGGGAGGGCGGGTTCCGCGGAGTCTGGGGCTGCGGGGAAATTCGGCACGGGACTCCTCGAGGATCGGGAACTCCGCGGTGGCCCGCGGAGTTTTCGAAGTGAGAGGCGTGGAGGGACGGTTGCGCAGCGACCCCTCCCGGATCATCAGGGCGGCGCGCTTCCCGGGGAGTTCGATTTCCGTGGCGTAGCGGAAACCGGCGGCGAGGAAGGCTGATACGGAGGGGGTGTTGCGGATGTCCGGTTCGGCGATGACCCGTGTGCAGCGGGGACGGTTGTCGAAGACGAGCTCGGTGACGGCGCGCAGCAGCGTGGTCCCCAGGCCCCGGCCGCGGTTCGTGCCGTCTCCGATCAGCAGGTGGATACCCGTGTCGTGGGGGCGCGCCGGGTAGTGGCGGGAGACCGGGTCGAGGTCGGCCCGGTAGATCTCCCAGTAGCTCATCGGGGTGCCGTCGAGTACGCCGAGGCAGGGGATGCTGCGGCCGTCGCCGTCGAGTTGGGTCCGCAGGTGGGCGGCGGTGACGGCGGAGGCGCCGGCCAGCTCCCAGTAGGCGGCGACGTCGGGGTCGTTCATCCAGCGGGTGAGGAGCTGCAGGTCCCGGCCCGGCCGTACCGGTTCGAGGCGGAAGGCTCCGGCCGGCGTGGGGAGGGCGCCCCAGCCTGCGGGTGAGTCGAGGAGGTCCGCCTCGGCGAGCAGGGGCAGCAGTCCGACGGCGAAGCGGTGTTCGGCGGTCTGGTGGTGGGCGGTCTCGTAGTGGGCGGTCTCGTAGTGGGCGGTCTCGTGGCGGGCGGGACCGGTCGCGGTGCTGGTGGTCGTTTCGGCGGGGGGCATCGGGCTCTTCTCCGTGTCGGTGGGAGCGCGTCAGTCGTGGAGGGGGTTGGTGATGGTGACGTAGACGGACTGCGTCTCGACGGGGCCGACGAGCTCGTCGAGGCCGCCCAGGCGGGTCAGCAGGTTCGCCTTGCAGCGGAGGGTGGGTGAGTCCAGCAGCTGCGCGGGGAGCGGGCCGAGGTCTGCGGCCTTGCCGAGGAACCGGCGGAAGGCGGCGAGGAGTACGCGCTCGTCGGCGAGCCGCTGGGATCCGAAGGCCCCGATGAGGCCCAGCACGTTGTTGATGCCGAGGTAGTAGGCGAAGCGTTCGTCGGTGACGGCGTCGGGGACGAAGGTGTCGCTGGCGCGGCCGATGCCGGGGAGCCGGTGTTCCAGTTCGGTGCGCCGGGAGTCGCTGAAGTAGTACCACCGGGAGTCGCGGAAGTAGTACCCCTGGTTGTCGCGGAAGCGGCCGCCGACGGGCCAGCCGGCGCGGTCGAGGAGGACCAGGGTGTTCTGCTGGTGGGCTTCGAGGGCGATACCGGCGAGCGCGTCGAAGGCCAGGACGGGCAGGACGACGTGGTCGAGGTAGCGCAGGAACCACTCGGTGGCGACGGCGGAGGCGGGGCGGCCGGTGCTGGTGGCGAGCCGGGAGACGGTGTCGGCGAGCCGGGAGCGCATCGTGTTGCGTCCGGGCCACGGGCGGGGGGCTGTGAGTGCGGCGACGCAGACGGCGTCGTCGTCGGAGCGGAAGGGGTTGTGGCGCAGCAGGGCGTCGAGTCCGGGTACGGGGTTGCCGGCCGGGGTGTCGACGGCGACCCAGGCGGGGTCGCGGACGATGTCGAAACCGGGATGCGCGCTCTGCCACTGCTCGGCGAGGCCGGTGCGGAGCAGCCGGTGCACCTCGACGCCTCGGTGGAGTTCCTTGCGGAGGTTCTCGCGGCGGGAGTTGGTGATGCGCAGGCCCAGGGAGAGCTTGAGCATCGCCGGGGTGCCGGGCCGGTGGACGGTGCGGACGGAGGAGGTGGGGTACCAGGGGGCTCCGTGGGCGCCCAGGTCGGTCAGGAGTCCGGCGTCGCGGAGGGCTGCGACGGCGGGGCGCTGGAGGAGGTCGCGGGCCTGCCAGGGGTGCAGGGGAAGGGGGGTGGTGCCGGCGGGCAGCGGGAGCCCGGCGGCGAGTCGGGCGAGGAGCTGGGCGGCGGAGACGGGGCGGCCGCGTTCGGTCCAGGCGGAGTCCGTGGCGAGGGCGGTCGGTGCGACGGCGAACCAGTGCAGGGGGAAGGAGCCGTGGAGTTCGGGTGAGTAGCGGTCGGCTTCGGCTTCGGAGAGCCCTTCGCGGCTCTTGGGGTCCGGTTGGAGGGGGTGGCCGAGGAGGAGGGACTGTTCGGCGGTGAGGAAGAGGTCCCCGGCGATGGGGGCGGGCGCGGTGGGGCGGCGGCGCCGGTCGGCGATGAACTCGGCGGTGCGGCGTACCGAGTCGGCGACCCGGCCGACGAGGTCGGCACCGCGGCCGTTGCCTTCGCGGGCGAGGAGGGCGGCGAGGGTGACGGCGTCCACTGCGGGGGCTTCGGCGGGGGCCCCTTCGAGACGGGCGGGGGCGAAGCGGTGCCAGCCGGCCTCGGACCAGTGCCGGACGGGAACGAGCAGGGTGGCGGCGGATGCGGGAAGGGGGATGCGGAGCAGGGTGCCGGGGGGCCCGTCGGGGCGGCCGATGCCGCTCTCGCGGACCCAGCACCGCAGCAGGTTCTCCACAGTGGCGGCCTCGGCGGCGGTGGCCGGGTCGGGGTGGTCCAGCAGGTCGGGCAGCGCGGCCGGCTCGGGCCCGACGGGTCCGGTCCCGCCCACCCGGGGCCGGGGGGTGCCGGCCTTCTGGCGGGGCACGGTCCCGCCCGCCGCCCCTGCCCGGGGCAGCCCGCCCGCTCCGGCCCCGTGTCGTGGCAGGCCGGGAGCCTCGGGTGACAGTCCGGCTTCGGCTCCGGTCCAGGGC
>NZ_JZWV01001603.1 GCF_000966975.1 Streptomyces katrae
TGGCTGCGGGATCACCGCACGGATCCCGCGCCGCCGCAGGTATCCGCGGATCGCCCGCGATGAATAGGCCTTGTCGGCCAGGACGGCATCCGGTGTGATCCTGGGCCGACCGGTCCGCCGAGGCACTCGTAAGCGGGCCATGACCTGCTCGAATGCGGGTGCGTCACCGGCCTGGCCGGGCGTGAGGAAGAACGCCAACGGTCGGCAACGGCCGTCGGCCGCGAGGTGGATCTTCGTGGTCAGCCCGCCGCGGGACCGCCCGAGGGCATGGTCGGACGGCTCGCCGGCCAGGGCCCCTTTTGACGGGCCCCGGCAGCGTGCTGATGCGCTCGCACGACCGTGGAGTCGACCGCGACGACCCAGTCCAGGTCCCCTTCGGTGTCGGCCTGGGCGAGGAGGGCGGCGAAGACCTTCTCCCACGTGCCGTCGGCGGCCCACATCCGCAGCCGGTTGTGGGCGCCCTTCCACGAAGCGAAGTGCTCGGGCAGGTCCATCCACGGGG
>NZ_JZWV01001604.1 GCF_000966975.1 Streptomyces katrae
GTCCCGGTGCGGTACTTGAACGCGATCGCGTCGATCACCTGCCGGTGATCACGCCACCGCCCACCTCGCTTCGGTGCGCGATCCGGCAGCAACGGCTCGATACGTGCCCACTGGGCATCAGTCAACGACACACATCACCCAACGATCCGATGATCCGAAGGAAACGGCCTAGGCCGCGGAATGTTCACGTTTCGGAAGTGGCGTCCGAGGAATGGGCCTTGGGCTCCGCAGGAGACCGCCTAAGGTGCGAGCATGACCGAACGAGCTGATCAGCAGGCCCCCTTGCAGCCCATGCCCGCCGACTGGCGGCGCGCCCTCGCGGTGGTCGCCCATCCCGACGACCTCGAGTACGGTTGCGCGGCGGCCATCGCCCACTGGACGGACGGCGGCCGCGAGGTCGCCTACGTGCTCGCCACCCGCGGCGAGGCCGGCATCGACGGGGTCGCCCCGGACGAGTGCGCCGCGCTGCGCGAGGCCGAGCAGCGCGCCAGCGCGGCCGTCGTCGGAGTCTCCACGGTGGAGTTCCTCGGCCACCGCGACGGCGTCATCGAGTACGGCCCGGCCCTGCGCCGGGACATCGCGGCGGCCATCCGGCGCCACCGCCCCGAGCTGGTGATCACCCTCAACCACCGGGACACCTGGGGCGGGGCGGACGGCGGCGGGAACTGGAACAGCCCCGACCACAAGGCCGTCGGCCGGGCCGTCCTGGACGCCGCCGGCGACGCGGGCAACCGCTGGATCTTCCCCGAACTCATCTCCGAGCAGGGCCTGGAGCCGTGGGACGGAGTGCGCTGGGTCGCGGTGTCGGGGACCACCACACCCACGCACGCCGTCGAGGCCGGCCCCGGGCTGGAGCGCGCGGTGCACTCCCTGCTGGAGCACAAGGCCTACATCGCGGCGCTGACCGACCAGGACCCGCAGGAGTACGTCCGGAACTTCCTGACCGGCAGCGTCCAGCAGGCGGCGGCCCGGTTCGGCGGCGTCCCGGCGGTCGCGTTCGAGGTCTTCCCCCGCTGACCGCACCGACGGGCTCCGTCGGGGGTGGGCCGACGTGACCGCCCCCGGCGGCGCCGTCGCGAGGGAATCGGCCGGCCGGCGGACCGAGGCCGCGAACCGCCGGAAGGCCGGCCCTGGTCCAGCCGGTGGTGCCCGCCGGCGGGCGGGGGCTAGGAGGCGTCCCCCGGTATGCGCAGGGCGCGGAAGCTCTCGTACTCCGCCCGCATCAGGGCGGCGAAGGAGTCGTGCCGCACCGGTCCGTACCCGCTCCAGCTGGAATACCGGTAGGCCGCCCACTCGCCGTCCTCGCCGACGTCACCGGGGTCGAGGAGCAGCCAGGTCTGGTCCCCCGTCAGCGAGACCTGGACGGCGCGGTTCCACCTCGCGCTCTCGTACCCCTCCTCGTCGTCCGCGTCGTCCGCGTCGTCGCCTTCGTCCCCGTCCCCGTCCTCGTCCTCGTCGCCTTCGTCCTCCTCCAGGTCCTCCTGTTCCCACAGGGTGAGGTCCTCGAGGACGGAGGGCGTCATCTCCCGGAGGAGACCCACCTCCGCCGCCGGCGCGAGCAGTTCCACGAACTCCCCGGCCCACCGCCACCCGTCGCTGACCTCCAGGAACGAGCGGTAGGAGGGCGGCAGCGGGGCCCCGAGCCGGGTTTCGAGCGCGGCGATCCGCTCCGGCGGGGCCGGGTCGAACCCCAGCGGGCCGAGCGGCGGCTCCGAGGGGTCGTCGGCCCGCAGGGCGGTGCCGCGCTCGGCGCTCCAGGTGCGCAGGAAGGGTTCCCATTCGTGGATCTTCATACCCCCGATGGTGCCGTAGGCCACTGACAGCGGCCGCTCCGGGTTCACGGGGCGCCCCACACCTAGG
>NZ_JZWV01001605.1 GCF_000966975.1 Streptomyces katrae
GCTCGGCCCCGGCGTCCTCGGCGGCGAGCCGGTCGGGCGCGGGGTCATGGCCGCCGGCGCGGGCCGCGGCGGCCGGGGCGGCCGGGGCGCACAGGGTGAGGCAGAGGGCCGCCGAGGCGACTCCGTACCGCGCGAGCGTCGTCCGCATGGCGACCCCTTCGTCTCATCGTCCTGTCTGATGAGATGTCAGGATCCTGCCGCTGTACAGGCGCACCGCCGGACGCGGGATCCGTTACGCCCGAAGAGGCCGGGTGGACGGTCGCCGCGGGCGGGTTGGCGGTGCGCCGCGCCCAGAGCCAGTACAGGGCCGAGGTGGCCGCCAGTCCGACGATCCAGGAGATGTCGGCGCCGTCCAGCATCCTGGTGACCGCACCGGTGTACAGCTTGGTGGCCAGGAACGGGACCTGCACGGCGATGCCGAGGAGGTAGCAGGTCAGCGCGGCGGCGTTCCAGCGGCCGTAACGGCCGGCCGGGTCGTAGAGGGCCGGCACGTCGACGCGTTCGCGGGAGATCAGGTAGTAGTCGACCAGGTTGATCGCGCTCCACGGGGTGAACACGGTCAGGAGCAGCAGGACGAAGTTCTTGAAGTTGGTCAGGAAGTCGTCGCTGGCGGCGAGGGCGATGACCATGGACACCGCGATGAAGCCGACGATGTAGGCGGCGCGTACCAGGGGCGAGACGCGCGAGCGGCGGTCGAAGGCGGTGACGGTGGTCAGGATCGACATGAAGCCGCCGTAGGCGTTGAGGCAGTTGACGGTCAGCTTGCCGACCACGATGACCAGGTAGACGAGAAACGCCAGGAACGCGGGGCCCGCCAGCCGGCCGAGGAACCCCACCTGGTCGGGCAGGAAGGCCTTGCCCGCGACGGCCGCGGTGAGCGCGCCCAGCGTCATGGCCCACTGGGATCCGATGACGGAACCGGCGAAGGTGGACCAGAACGTCGCACGGGTACTGGTGTCGCGGGGCAGGTAGCGGGAGTAGTCGGCGACGTAGGGGCCGAAGGTGAGCTGCCATCCGGCCCCGAGCCCCACGGCGAGCAGGAAGGTCGCCGCTTCGAACCCCTTGGCGCCGACGTGCGCCCCGACGTCGTACTGGGTGAACAGCCGCACCATCAGGTAGCCCAGGCCGAGCGCGCCGACGACGGTGGCGACGCGGCCCGCGAGGTGGATGAGGCGGTAGCCGGTCACGGCCACGAGGGCGGTCAGCGCCCCGAACAGCAGGATCCCGGCGCCCGTTCCGATGTGCAGCATCGCGGACATCGCCTGCCCCGCCAGCACGCTGCCGGTCGCGGCGAAGCCGAGGTACATCAGGATCACCAGCAGCAGCGGCAGGACCGCGCCGTACACCCCGAACTGCGCGCGGCTGGAGATCATCTGAGGGACGCCCAGCCGGGGACCCTGCGCGGAGTGCAGGGCCATGACGATGCCGCCGAGCAGGTTGCCGAGGAGCAGCGCGGGTATCGCCCAGAGCGCGTCGGCGCCGAAGACGACCGACAGCGCGCCGTCGACGATGGCGGTGATCTGCATGTTGGCGCCGAACCACAGGGTGAACTGGCTGCGCGGCGTGCCGTGCCGTTCGGAGTCCGGGACCGCCTCGATGGTCCGTCTTTCGACCGCGAGACGGTCTCCGGGCGCGTGTGTTTCCGGCATGGTGGTGGCCCTCTCCCCGCAGCTGTAGCGGCGCAGCAAGGATGAGCTCCGCCGTCGACCCAGGTGGTGCTGCGCCGAATCTGGCATGGGCATGAACAAACGGCAAGATCTTGAATGGCACATTTCAGTGGGTGGTACACCGCTGCCCCGCACCCCCGGCCGGGGCGGATCCCGACGCGGGGGTGAGAGCCGGTCAGGAGC
>NZ_JZWV01001606.1 GCF_000966975.1 Streptomyces katrae
GAGTCAGGTCCCGCCCATCCCCCGTCCCGCCCAGCCGTCCGGCCACCGCCCGGCGGGATCCCGTCCCCACCCCCACCCACCCGCACCCGGGGAGGCGGGTGGGCAGGCACCGCCCCGCGCCCGCCCCTCGAGGGGGAAAAAGCGAGGCCGCGCCCCGGGACCCCCCGGAGCGCGGCCTGTGCCGTCAAGGCGCACCTACGCCAGCGGGCCCGTCACCGGTTCCACCGCCGCCACCAGGCCGCCCGCGCGGACGAAGGCGTCGGCCGCCGCGAGGTCCGGGGCCAGGAAGCGGTCCGGGCCGGGGCCCTCGACGCCCGCCGCGCGGACCGCCGCGAGGACGGCCTGGCTGGCCGGGGCCGGGGTGAGGCCGTGGCGCAGCTCCAGGGCGCGGGTGGCCGCGTAGAGCTCGATGGCGATGATGCGGGTCAGGTTGTCGACCGCGGTGCGCAGCTTGCGCGCCGCCGACCAGCCCATGGAGACGTGGTCCTCCTGCATGGCGGAGGACGGGATGGAGTCGGCCGAGGCCGGGACGGCGAGCCGCTTCATCTCGCTGACCAGGGCGGCCTGCGTGTACTGGGCGATCATCAGGCCGGAGTCGACGCCGGCGTCGTCCGCGAGGAACGGCGGCAGGCCGTGGCTGCGGTTCTTGTCGAGGAGGCGGTCGGTGCGCCGCTCGGCGATGGAGCCGAGGTCCGCGGCGGCGATGGCCAGGAAGTCCAGGACGTAGGCCACGGGCGCGCCGTGGAAGTTGCCGTTCGACTCGACGCGGCCGTCGGGCAGGACGACCGGGTTGTCGACGGCGGAGGCCAGCTCGCGGGAGGCGACGAGGGCGGCGTGCGCGATGGTGTCGCGGCCGGCGCCGGCGACCTGGGGGGCGCAGCGCACGGAGTAGGCGTCCTGCACGCGCGGGGCGGACTCCTCCTGGAAGTGCCCGGTGAGCCCCGAACCCTTCAGCACGGCGGCCATGTTGGCGGCGGCGGCGCCCTGGCCGGGGTGGGGGCGGATGGCGTGCAGCTCGGGGGCGAGGACCTTCTCGCTGCCGAGCAGCGCCTCCAGGGTGAGGGCGGCGGTGATGTCGGCGGAGGTGTACAGGGTCCGCAGGTCGGCGAGGGCCATGACCAGCATGCCGAGCATGCCGTCGGTGCCGTTGAGGAGGGCGAGGCCCTCCTTCTCGCGGAGCTCGACGGGCTCGATCCCGTGCTCGGCGAGGAGTTCGCCGGCCGGGCGGACGACGCCGTCGGGGCCCTCGGCGTCGCCTTCGCCCATGAGCGCGAGGGCGCAGTGGGAGAGGGGCGCGAGGTCGCCGGAGCAGCCGAGGGAGCCGTACTCGTGGACGACGGGGGTGATGCCGGCGTTGAGCAGGTCGGCCATGGTCTGGGCGACCGAGGGCCGTACGCCGGTGTGCCCGGAGGCCACCGTCTTCAGGCGCAGGAACATCAGGGCGCGGACGACCTCGCGCTCGACGCGCGGGCCCATGCCGGCGGCGTGCGAGCGGACGATGTTGCGCTGGAGCTGCGCGCGCAGCTCGGGGCTGATGTGCCGGGAGGCGAGGGCGCCGAAGCCGGTCGAGACGCCGTAGACGGGCTCGGGCTTGGCGGCGAGCGCGTCGACGATCTCGCGGGCGCGGCCGAGGGCTTCGAGCGCCTCGCCGGACAGCTCGACCCGCGCGTTGCCTCGGGCGACGGCGATGACGTCCTCGGCGGTGGTTCCGGAGGTCCCCACCACGACAGTGTGCATATCCATATTCAGCACCCTACGGACTGAATCCCTTCATGTCACTAGCTGAGAATGTCACGATCGGGTCCGCCTGTTACCCCTTACGGATCAACCTCCCCGACCGCACCCGCC
>NZ_JZWV01001607.1 GCF_000966975.1 Streptomyces katrae
AGGCCGAGGTGGGCCGGGTCCTGGCCCGTCACCCCGCCGCCCCCGTACCGCTGCCCCGGACCGCCCGGCCCCCGCGCGAACTCGTGCGCCGCTTCCGGTCCTCCGCCGCGCCCGGCGCCGTACAGCTCGCCGTGTACCTGTCGGCGGCGCCGCTGACCCTGCCCGTGATGCGGCTGGTGCAGCGGACGATGCTGCCCGACTCGGAACCCTCCGACCTTGCCGAGGTGCTGCTCAGCGGGCTGCTGCGGCGCAGCGGAGCCTCGCCCGGGCCGTGGTACGAGTTCGTTCCCGGGGTGCAGGACGTGCTGCTGGGGCCGCTGGGGCGGGACGAGGCCGCGCTGGTCCTCAAGCACTGCTCGGAGTACGTCCTGGCGCACTTCGGCCGGGGCGTGCGGAACTTCCCCGCGCTGGCCGTCTCCCAGCTGACCGGGGTCCCGGAGGGGGTGCCGGACGTCCCGGACGCGGAGCAGGCGCCGACGGGGCCGCTCCCGCAGGCCTTCGCGCAGGTCTCGGCGAAGGTCGTACGCCGCTACCTGCCGGGGCCCCCGGAGGAGGACCCGGCGCCGGCCCCCGCACCCGTACCGCCGGGGCGCGCCGCGTCGGTACGGGCCGCCCGCGGACGCCTCCTGCTCGCC
>NZ_JZWV01001608.1 GCF_000966975.1 Streptomyces katrae
ATACTCTGCTGCGGCGGGCCGCCGCGCTCCCGCCCGGGCCCGAGGACCCGCCGGAGGAGGCCGAGACCGAGCTGGCCGGGGTGCTGCTGCGGCTGTGGGCGGTCCAGCGGGACCCGGAGCTCCTCGACGAGGCCGAACGGGCCGTCACCGGGCTGCGCACCGCCGGGGGGTGGGCGGCGCTGGGCCGGGTGCTGTACGAGCGGGGCCTGGCCTCGGGCACCGACGGGGACGCGCTGCTGGCCGCCGCCGCGCGGGAGTTCGCCGCCGCCGGGGCCGCCGCCGCGCAGGACGCGGAGCTGCGGGTGGACTGCGCCGTACGCCGGGCCCGCACGCTGATCCGGCTGAGCGAACTCCGCGCGGAGCCGGGCCCGCTGCACGAGGCCCTCGCCGCTCTGGAACCCCTGGCCACCGACCCGCGGACCACGCACCCGGACGTCCTGCTGGCCCTGGGCGCGACCCTGCTGGCCCTCCTGGCCCGCACCCCGTCCCCGCCGGACCGCACGGCCCTGGCGGAACGCGCGGCCGAGGCCCTGGAGCGGGCCCTGGCCCTCCTGGAGGCGGCCCCGGTCCCGCCCGGCCCTGGCCGGCCCGGCGGGCAGGAGGACCCCGCCCGGCGCGGACCGGGGCCGGCCCCCGAGGCGTACCCCGGCACCCGGCCCGGCGCGGGAGCCCCCGCCGGGGGCGGGAGTGCGGAGGCCGCCGGTACGGGTGGCACCGCGGGTACGGCCGGGGAGGGCGCGGACGCCGCCGACGGCCCCGGATCCGGGGCTACGGGCGACACCGCGGCTCCGGACGGCCCCCGGCACGGCGGGACCGAGGGCTCGACGGGGGACGGGAGGACCGGTGCGGGCCGGCCCGGGTCGCCGGACGACGGCGGGGCCGGCGCCCCCGAGAAGGCCGGGAGGAGCGGGGGAGACCGCTCAGCGGCATCCGACGGTGACGGCCCCGGCGCTTCCGCGCCGACCGCACGGACCGACAGGCCCGGGGCCGGGCTGCCCCACCGTGACGAGGACACCCCCACGACGGGGGACACCGCCCAGGTGCCCGAGCGGGACGGGGGCGCCGCCGCTCGTCCCGACGGCCCCCGGGTCGAAGCCCCCGACCTCGACGAGGCCGCCCCCGCCCCCGGGGCCGGAGCGGAGGGAGGTCCCGCCTCCGCCGGGGCCGGGCCGGGTGGTGGGGCCCGGGGTGGGACACCGGGCCCTGTGGCGGACGGAGCCTCGACCGGCACCGGGGCCGGAGCGGATCGCGGGGACGGGCCTGGTGGCCCGGCGGGGGAGCCCGCCTCCGCCGGAGCCGGAACGAACGGGGGCCGTGACGGGGGCTCCGTTTCCGCCGGGACCTCCGACCCTGGCACGGACCGCGTTTCCACCGGTGCCGGGGCCTCCGACCGGGACCGGGTGGGCGCCCCGGCTGGAGGCGCCGCTCCCGTCGGCGTCCGGCGGGGCGACGGGACCGGGGGCGGGGCGTCCGGCGGTGACGCGGACCCCGCCTCCGCTGAGGGCGCGACTGCGGGCGGGGCGCGGGGTGGGGCCTCCGACCCTGGCACGGCCCCCGCTTCCACCGGGGCCGGGGACGGTGGGGGCAGCGCCCCCAGGGCCGAAGGGGCCCGGGCCGGGGAGCCGGACCGGGGCGGGACGGTTGACGGTGAGGGGGCCGGGGGTGCCGACGGGAGGGCCCACGGGCCCCGGATCGGGGCGTCCGACCGCTCCGGGGGCACCCCGGCGGCCAGGGCCGCCTCCGTGCCCGGGGCTGCCTCAGCGCCCCGGGCCGACCGTGGCGGGGCCGGAGCCTCGGCCGGGGAGACCACTCCGCCCGGGGCCGGAGCCTCGGCC
>NZ_JZWV01001609.1 GCF_000966975.1 Streptomyces katrae
GTGTTCGGGGGTGGGATGGCGGGCGGGGGCGGCGGATCGCGTGGGTTCGGGTGGAGTTGGCCGGGGCGCTGCGGTATCTGCCCGGTCGGCTCGAAGAGGCGCGGGCCCAGTTGTTGCGGGCGCTCCAGGAGGGTGTCGGGGAGCCCGAGCTGCGGCTCGCCGCGCTGCTGTGCCTCGCCCGGGTGCACCGGGCGCGGTACGACCGTGACGGTGAGCCCGTGGCCCTGGAGGAGGCGGCCGAGGCGTACGCGCGGGCCCGGCGGCTGATTCCCCGTGACGGCGACGCCTACGCGGGCCTGCTGCCCGAGTGGGGCGACGTGCTCCTGGAGCGGGCCCGGGCCGCCGACGGCCGCCGCTTCTCCTCCACCGCCGTACGGGTGCTGCGCGAGAGCCGGTCGGCGGTGGCCCAGTCCGACCCGGGAGCCTCGTACCGGCTGCTGCGGCTGGCCTCCGGGCTGCGGCTGCGGCACGCCTACGAGGGGGACCTCGTGGACCTCCGGGAGGCCGAGTACCTGCTGGAGCTGGCCGTCCGGCAGAGCCGCCGCCCCCTGGAGCGGGCCCGCGCCTGGCGGGACCACGGGGACGTGCAGCAGGAGATCCACGCCCACACCCGTACCGCGGACCGGCTCGACCGGGCCGCGGACTCCTACCGCCGGGCCTGGCGCGCCGCCCTGGAGGCGGGGCGCGACGACCCCGACGACACCGGTGCCGCCCTCCGCCTCGCCGCCCGGGTCCAGGAGCTGCGTGGCGGGGCCCTGGAGCGTCTGGCCCGCCCCCGCGCGGCGCTGGACGCGTACCGGGCGGCCCTGGAGCTGTGGCAGCGCCAGGGCCTGGCGGACGGGGAGCGGGCCGGGGCCGTCCGGGCGCGGATCCACGCCCTGGAGACCGGCGGATGACCCGGCGGGCGAGTCGGTGGACGAGTCCGTGGGCGAGTCGGCGGATGACCCGGCGGGCCGGTCGGCGGGCCAGTCGGCGGACGGGCCGTTTCCCCCCGCCGGACCGCGGGAAAGGGCAGTGGACCACGGCATTCCACGACATTCCACATTCCGCGGTGCGACAGGGGGACGGGAAGCCCATGGTGACCGGACGTCAGGAAGTGGCCGCGCCCCCCGACCCCCGCCCCTGCGCCGGGCAGCTCCCCGACCTCTCCGGGCT
>NZ_JZWV01001610.1 GCF_000966975.1 Streptomyces katrae
ACCCTGCGCGGCATCGCCCACCCGGTGCTCGCCGAGGTCATCGAGGGGCTCGTGGAACGGGTGACCCACCCGGCCGAGATCCTCAACGCCTTCGACTCCGGCGTGGCCTGACCCGCCACGCAGGTCCGGACCGCCCGGAGTTGACCACTTTCCGCCGTTAGCCGGACCCCCGCGGAGGGCAGGGATGGACCGTCCTGGGGGCCGGCTCCCCCAGCGGTGGCCGGGGGAGGAGGTACGGGCGATGAGCCGAGCGATCACGGGCGGCCCCCCGCTGCCCGCCCACCGGGCT
>NZ_JZWV01001611.1 GCF_000966975.1 Streptomyces katrae
CTACGCGCTCCTCCCGTCTCAGCGTCCACCGCCCGCCTGGGGTCGCTACCTGCACGACATGCCGACGAGAAGGGCATCCGGAGCCGATGGGCGCGTCAGATCGCTACGCGCTTCTCTTTTCTTGGCGGCCGGCGGTCTTCTTGGGCTGGTGAACTCTTGGGGGCCCGGGCAGGTCAGGGCTTGGCCAGTCGGTCCACCAGGAGTTGAATCCTCGGCTCGGCGTGCTCGGGCAGCAGGCGGCCCGTGCGGGTCAGGGTGGCCAGGCCGTGCAGGGACGCCCAGAAGACCTCGGTGAACAGCCCCGGGTCGACGCCGTCCCCGGCGACCTCGCTCAGGGTCTCCATCAGCGCGGCAAAGGCGTCCTTCAGGGGCTCCGGGGTGTCCTCCTGCGCGTACGCGAGGCCGCCGTCGAGCTGGAACAGGGCGTCGTAGACCGCCGGGTTGCGTGCGGCGAAGTCGAGGTAGGCGCGGGCGAGGGCGGTGACCCGCTCGCGCGGGCCGTTCGCGCTGGAGGTCGCGGCCCGCATCGCCACGGCCATTTCGGTGGCGCCCTCCAGGGCGACGGCGCCGATGATCTCGCGCTTGCCCCGGAAGTGGCTGTAGAGGACGGGCTGGCTGTATTCGATGCGCTCGGCGAGCCGGCGGGTGGTGACCGCGTCCCAGCCCTGCTGCTCGGCGAGTTCGCGGGCCGTCGCCACGATGAGGCGCTCACGTTCCGCCCGTTCGCGCTGCTTGCGTTCCTGTACCGACATGGGGAGATCCTAGCACCGCTAGACAATCGAGCGTTAGTAGGTCTAGCGTTGCATCAACATCTAGCAACGCTAGTTCGGAGGTCGTCATGCTCAGCGCAGTCGAGGTCGTCACCACCGTTGTCGTCGGCGTGATGGTGGGGGTGGAGTTCTCCGTCGTCTTCGTCATGAACCGGATCCTGAACGCGCTTCCCGAGGACAGCGGTCAGCTGGGCCATGCTCACGGCGGCCGGATACTCGGCGCCCTGATGTCGTTCTGGTACGTGGGCTCGCTCGTCCTCAGTGCGATCTGGGCCATTGCCGGATGGCACCACCACGGTGCCGGACTCGTCGTCACCGCCGCCGGACTGCTGCTGGTCAGCGTGGTCATGTCCGTGCTGCTGCTCGTCCCGATCAACAACCGGAACAAGACCTGGACCCCCGGGAACCGGCCGGCCGACTGGAAGGAGCAGCTGCGCCGCTGGGAGCGCTACCACTACGTCCGCGTCGCCGTCATCATCGCCGCGTTCACCCTGCTGGTCGCCGCCCTCGCCTGACTCGGCGGGACGAGAAGGAGAAGAACATGTCGCTGAAGAAGATCAACACCGTCCTGGCCGCCGCCTTCATTCTTTTCATCCTCTGGTTCGGGACGGAGTACATCCTGAGTCCGGAGACGACGGCGCCGGGCTACGGCCTGCCGGGCTGGCCGTCCGGTGATGGTGACGGCTTCCTGGTCGTCAAGGGCATCCGCGACGTCGTCCTGGCCCTGGTCCTGGGCGTCCTGCTGGTGACGGGCCATCGCCGGGCGCTGGGCTGGGCCCTGATGGTGGAGGCCCTCGCCGCGTACGGTGACATGACCAACGTGCTGGCCCACCACGGCTCCGTGGCCATCGCGCTCGGCGTCCACTGCCTGACCGCGACCCTGATGGTGGTCAACGGCCTGCTGATCATCCGCGAGACCAGCAGGGCTGCGGCTGCCGCGGAAGCGCCCGCCCGGGTCCGGGTTCTGGCCCGGTAGGCCTGCTATCTCCCCCTCGAGGGGTAGGGGCCGGGCGGTGGCTGCCCACCCGC
>NZ_JZWV01001612.1 GCF_000966975.1 Streptomyces katrae
GGCATCAGTCAACGACACACATCACCCAACGATCCGATGATCCGAAGGAAACGGCCTAGCCGGCGCGCGAGTTCCACGGGCAGGTCGGGGTCCCGCGGGGCCAGCTGCCTCATTCTGGGGTCGGGGTCTGTGGCCAGGCGCCGCAGTACATCTGCCGGAAGAGGGAAGTCGTCGGCCGGCCGCCATCTGATCATCTTGTCCGGGCGGTAGGTTCGGTCGATGCGCTCGGCGGTGTCGGGATCGATCCGGTCTCGGGCGTGAAGAGCCATCGTGGTTCGCACGCTGCTCTCCTCGTCGTCGAGCAGTTGGGCGACGAGCGGCGGCGGAAGGTGGTCGGACATCGCGGCCGAGGCGCGGAAGCAGATGTATGGCGAGTCCACGTACGGCTCGGGGTCGGCCGTCACCCACGGCAGGCGCAGTCTCCGGAGCTCGGCGCGGGCTATCTCGCCCGTGATTTGCCGGTCGAGCTCGTCGTCGTCCAGGGCTTGGTCGTCCGCGAGCCAGTCCAGCGGAGGCACGGACACGATCTGTGCATGGATCGCAGCACGGATCGGCTCCGGTGTGTCCTGACGGGCGAAGACACGGAGTGCAACGCGCAGGTCGGGATCCTGGGCAAGCTTGTCGCGCAGTGCCGGCGGCAGGTCGGGGTGTTCCGCGAGTTCCTCGCGCACCTCATCGTTCGGGTCTTCGGCCAGCCGGTGGGCGGTGGCGGTGTCCAGGCT
>NZ_JZWV01001613.1 GCF_000966975.1 Streptomyces katrae
GTCCAGGCTGCAGTGGCGCACCGCCCCGGCACGCGTGACCGGGTCGGCCAACAGGTCCGCAACGAGGTCTGCCGGCGGAACGGGATGGGGAAGCCGGCGGAAGTAGGTGGCGCAGGCCCCTGCTCGTACTGAGTCGTCGGGGTCTGTCAGCAGCAGTCGGCGCACCGGTTCCGGGGCCGTCGTCCACCATTGGGCAAGCGTCGCCCGGACTCTCGGGTCCGGGTCCGCCGCCAGCCGGGTACGCAGGTCTGCCGGCATGTGATCGCTGGCCGCCAGGTGTTCGCGGACCTGCGGGTCGCTGTCGTCGAGCAGCAGCTCGAACAGCTCTCGCGGTGCGCCGTCCGCCGCAACGACCAGAGCCCTGCGTATCGCGGGATCCGGGTGCTCCGCGAGAATCATCCGGAAG
Organism: Streptomyces katrae; assembly: GCF_000966975.1. Classification (GTDB taxonomy): domain Bacteria; phylum Actinomycetota; class Actinomycetes; order Streptomycetales; family Streptomycetaceae; genus Streptomyces; species Streptomyces katrae. Next base: position 407 of record NZ_JZWV01001613.1, read on the forward strand.
GCCTGCGGGAGGCTGCGGTTCAGGGCGAGAGAGTGTGTGAGCCAGTGATCGTCTGTGGCAATGATCTGGGCGATCACGCCATCGCTCAGGTCCGGCCGCTTGGCCACCCTGCCAAGGCCCTTGCGGTATCCGAGGAGCCGGTGGACTAGCTCCGACGGTAGTGCAGGGTTTTCCGCCAGCCCGTCCACCACCTTGTCGAGATGCACCGGCGGCGGTATGGCGTCCGACATGGCAAGCGGCCCTTCTGCCTCGGCGATCCGACCACCGGAGTCTCTCACGCGCGTTCGTTGGGGATCCGGCGGTCGTGACAGGCACTTCCTTCTTTCCGCGGTCGCGGCGGCATGTGACACGGCGAGACCACATCGCGGACCACCTCCGCAGCTGAAATCCCCGACCGCGACGTCCACGCAGCAGTTCACAAGGTGCAGGCGGCCCGGTGGTACTGCTTCCCAATGCGACAGTCAAGCGACCGTGCCCGGGGTCCGTCTTCGGAGCTTGCCTGACCTGCACACCAAGGACCGGTACTGTCCCCCGGATGACTTCGATACGTTCCGACGTCCTGTCCCGCGCCCTTGACGCCCCGGCGGAGCCGTCCTTGAGGCCGCTGCCACCCGAAGTGGCGAAACTGCTGCGCTCCCTTGAAGCCCCACCCCGTCTGGCGGCCCACCTGCGCGCGGTCCACGACGTCGCGGTCGAACTGGCCGACTGGGTGCAAGGCCGGTACCCGGAGCTGGCCGTGGACCGCGACGCTGTTCTCTTCGGTGCGGCGACCCATGACGTGGGCAAGACCGTGCACCCCGAGGAGCTCTCCGGACCGGGA
>NZ_JZWV01001614.1 GCF_000966975.1 Streptomyces katrae
GCTCTCCGGACCGGGATCAGCACACGAGGCAGCCGGCCGGGACCTGCTCATGGAGCACGGCTTCGCGCCCCGCCTGGCCAGGTTCGCCGCCACCCACGCGAGCTGGGACAGCCCCGACGTGACGATCGAGGAGCTCCTCGTCAGCACGGCCGACAAGGTCTGGAAGGACAAACGCGTCCCTGACCTGGAGGACAGGCTCGTACAGGCGCTGGCCACGGCCACGGGGCGCGAGCCCTGGGAGGAGTACCTCGCCCTCGACGACCTCCTCACCCGTCTCGGCGCCGACGCCGCCCATCGGCTGGCCTTCCAGGCGGCCTTCCCCGTCAACCAGTGACCCGTCCAGCCTGTCTCCTCCTCCCTGTCCCCCGGTGGCCGCTGGGAGCCGGCCTCAGGCCAGCGGCACAGGGAGGCGGCCTACGTTGCCGGGGCCGCGACGGTGTAGCAGCGGCGATTACGCAGCAGGGCCCACAGGACGTTGACCCGTCGTCGGGCCAGGGCAAGGACCGCCTGGACGTGGCGTTTGCCCTCGGCGCGCTTGCGGTCGTAGAAGGCTCGTGAGTTGGGGTCGCGCTGGATGCTGAACAGCGCCGATGCGTAGAAGACGCGTTGCAGGCCGCGGTGGTAGCGCTTCGGCCGGTGGAGGTTCCCGCTGATCTTGCCCGAGTCCCGCGGGGCAGGTGTCACCCCCGCGAAGGCCGCGAGCCGGTCAGGGGTGGCGAAAGCATCAAGGCTTCCGTCGACGGCGGCGAGGAACTCGGCCCCGAGGACGGCCCCGATGCCGGGCACCGACTCGATGATCTCGGCGAGCTCGTGCGCACGGAATCGCTCCTCGATCCGGCGCTCGACCTCGGCGACCTTCTCGTTGAGGGAGACGAGTTCACCGACCAGGGCGCGGACCATCCTCGCGATGGCCTGCTCCCCCGCGACCGCGGTGTGCTGGCTCTCCGCCGCCTCCACGACCTTGGCCGCGAGGGCCTCGGCGTTCCTCACCTTCCGGTTCCGCAGCCAGGTGGCCAGGCGCTTGGCACCGAGCCGGCGGATCGCCGCAGGTTCCTGGTAGCCGGCCAGCAGCACCAGACAGCCCCGCACTCACAGGTCCAGTGCCCGCTCAAGCGCCGGGAACATGCTGGTCAGCAAAGCCCGGAGACGGTTGGTCGTCCGGGTGCGCTCGGCAACCAGGTCGGCCCGCCGATCGGTGAGCAGCTGGAGCTCGATGCTGGCGTCGTCGCCGAGGCGTACCGGTTGCAGGTCCCGGCGCATCCGTGCCTGGTCGGCGATGACCCAGGCGTCCCTGGCGTCCGTCTTGCCCGCGCCGCGATAGCTGTCACTGGCGCGGTTGACCGCGATGCCGGGCAGGTAGACAAGTTCCTGGCCGTGGTTGAGCAGCAGCGCGATGAGGAGTCCGGGCTCGCCGCCCGTCATGTCCATGGACCACGTCACTGTGTCCCCGTCGGCGAGGGCAAGGACGTCCCCGATGACCCTGAGGATCTCCGGCTCGTCGTTGGCGACCCGCCGCGACAGCAGCACGCGGCCCTCGTCGTCCATCACCAGGCAGTGGTGATGGGTCTTGCCGCAGTCAGTCCCCGCCCATATCCGGCTCACGATGCTCCCGTCGTCGCAGCTCCACATGCTGGTGCAGACGACCACGCCGGCATTGCTCTACACAGCGACTAGATCGCACTTCCCAATCGGCGGCCGGGTCGTCAGGAGGACACGGGCGGCCAAGCAGTACCAGCCACAGGAGGCACCCCCCCAGAAAGCCACACCCATACCCTCTGGGCCTGTCTCTTATACACAT
>NZ_JZWV01001615.1 GCF_000966975.1 Streptomyces katrae
TACGCGCTCCCCTTTTCTCGGCGTCCGCCGCCCGCCTGGGGTCGCTGCCTGCAGCAAAGGACGACGGAATCGTCCCCCGGCGCCGGGAGGCGCGCCAGATCGCTACGCGCTCCCCTTTTCTCGGCGTCCGGCGGCCGTCCGGGGCCGATGCCTGCACCGGAGGACGAACGGATCGTGCTGCGGAGCGCGCAGGCGCGACAGATCGCTACGCGCTGCCCGGATTGCGGCGTCCGGCGGCCGTCTGGGGCTGGTCATAGGCGGGCACGACGTTTTCGACGGCGGTGGTGAATTCTCGGCCGGATGCGGCGCGGATGTAGGCGAGTTCCATCCAGCGCTCGTAGGTGAGGCAGTCCGAGACGTTCTCGTTGATGACGGCCATCAGCTCCCCCTCGGTGCCGGAGGCGATGTCCCGGACACGGCTGCGCAGCAGGCGGTGGGGGACGTACTCGTAC
>NZ_JZWV01001616.1 GCF_000966975.1 Streptomyces katrae
GGTGGGGGACGTACTCGTACTGCTCACTCATCGGGCGCTCCCTCGAAGGTGTCGAGGAAGCGCTCCCAGCCGGCCTGTGCCCGGTGGAGCAAGTCCGAGCTGGGTTGGACCGGCACGAGCACCCTTGCCGAGGGCGCGCTGTGGCCATCGACGCCGACGCAAGGTGGTGCTGTCGGCTTTGAGGTCGATGGTCGGACGGGTGACTGACTCATGCGCCCACTCCTCTATAGAGGCTGAACTCCACCACTCATGTACAGGAGTGGTGTGAAGAAGAGTGCCTCACTCCTGTACATGAGTCAACCCATCGTGAATAGGTCATCACGGTGGGTCGCCATCGGCGGGTTCTCAGTCGGTTGCGGGGATGCGGAACTCGAAGACGAACTGGTCGGCGGCCATGAGGGTGTCGCAGACCTCCACGACGCGGCCCGAGGTCGTGACGGCATTCCTGAGGAGGTGAACCACCGTGGCTCCGGGGCTCAGCGCGAGCTCGGATGCCTCGGCCTTCGCAGCCGGGCGCGCCTGCAGGGTTTCCACGAACTCGCGGAAGACGTGGCCGTGCTCCTCAAGGCGGGCGTAGATGCCGCCGTCTCCGGAGTTCTCGGCGAAGAGTTCGGGGATGTCGCGCACCACGTCCCACGGCAGGTACGACGTCGCGGTCTCCACGGGTGTGCCGTTGCGGAAGTACAGGCGGCGGCGCGCCAGTACCTTGGCGCCGACATCTACGCCCAGGCGTTGGGCGATTGCCTCCGGAGCGTCGACCGGCCCGATGTGGATGACGCTGACCTTCGCCGTGGCGCCGGACTGCTCCGACTCGGCGAGGTATGCGGCCTTGGCGCCCTGCCTGAGTGAGCGGCGGAAGCGGTCCGAGGACCGGTGGCGCACCGGCGGCCGGGCCTTCACGAACGAGCCCTTGCCGTGCCGTGTTTCGACGAGACCGCTGGCGCGGATCTCCAGCATGGCTTTGCGAACGGTCCCGCCCGAGACTCCATAACGGTCGACCATTTCGGCTTCGCTCGGCACTTGGTCCCCGGGCTGCAAGACGCCGGTGCGGACCTGCTGAACGATGTCCTCGGCGATCTGCAAGTACCGGGGCACGGCCCTGCCCTCTCCTACAGCTGCTCCCATGGTCCTTCGCTTCCTCCTATGCTCATGTACATGAGCAACAGCGCCTCGGCGAGCAGGTCAACGCCACGTCACTCCGTGTCGGTGGCCGGGGTCGTGGTGCGTGACGACGGCCGCCTGCTGGCAATCCGCCGAGCGGACAACGGCACCTGGGAGCTACCAGGCGGAGTGATGGAGCTGGCGGAAACCCCGGAGGACGGGGTGCGGCGGGAAGTGCTGGAGGAAACAGGCATCCACGTCGAGGTGGACCAGCTCACCGGCGTGTACAAGAACATCACAGCCGGAGTGGTTGCCCTGGTCTTCCGCTGCAAGCCCTCGGGCGGCACGGAACGTCTTTCCGGTGAAAGCACAGCGGTGCGGTGGCTCACGCGGGACGAGGTCACAGCCCTCATGTCCGAGGTCTACGCCGTCCGCCTCCTGGACGCCCTGGACGGGAACGGCCCCCACGTCCGCAGCCATGACGGACACCACCTCCTTCCAGACCAGCCCCAGACGGCCGCCGCACGCCGAGATCTGGGCAGCACGTAGCGATCTGACGCGCCTGGGTGCTCCGCAGGACGATCCGCTCGTCATTTGGTGCAGGTAGCAACCCAAGGCGGCCATCCGACGCCGGAATTCGAGGAGCGCGTAGCGATCTGGGGCGCGCACCGGCCCCGG
>NZ_JZWV01001617.1 GCF_000966975.1 Streptomyces katrae
GCCCCCACCCCCCGCCCCGGCCTGCTGGCCCGCCTGACCGCCCGCTCCCGGCGCGGACCGGACGACGCCATATCCGGATCCGGAACCCCCGCCGCCGGCGCCCCCGCCACTGCGGCCACCGCCACCGCCCTCCACATCCGCCGCGCCCGCGCAGAGGTGCTCCACGACGTCAACCTCACCGTCGCCCCCGGCGAGACCATCGCCCTCATGGGCCGCAACGGCGCCGGCAAGTCCACCCTCCTCGCCGCCCTCACCGGCACCCTCGCCCCCACCACCGGCCAGGTGACGGTCGGCGGCCGCACCCCCCACCGCACCCCGCCCCCGGAGATGGTCCGCCGGGTCGGCCTGGTCCCGCAGGACCCCCGCGACCTCCTCTACGCCGACACCGTCGCCGCCGAGTGCGCCGCGGCCGACGCCGACGCGGGGGCCGCGGCCGGGACCTGCCGGGCCCTGGTCAGCGCCCTGCTGCCCGACGTGCCGGACGGCACCCACCCCCGGGACCTGTCCGAGGGCCAGCGCCTCACGCTCGCCCTCGCCCTGGTCCTGACCGGCCGCCCCGCCCTGCTCCTCCTCGACGAGCCCACCCGCGGCCTGGACTACGCGGCCAAGGCCCGCCTGGTCGAGACCCTGCGCGCCCTCGCCGCCGACGGCCACGCCATCGTCCTCGCCACCCACGACGTGGAGCTCGCCGCCGAGCTGGCCCACCGCGTGGTCGTCCTGGCGGGCGGTGAGATCGTCGCGGACGGGCCCACCGCCGAGGTCGTGGTGTCCTCGCCCGCCTTCGCCCCGCAGGTGGCGAAGATCCTGGCCCCGGGCCACTGGCTCACGGTCTCCCAGGTGGCCGCTGCCCTGCAGGATCCGGAGGCCACGCCATGACCCGGACCCGGACCGGCCCCACGCCGTCCCGCACCGGCACCGGCACCCGCCCGCCCCGCCCCGTCCGCATCGGCCCCCGGGCCGCGGCGGCCCTGGTCCTCGTCACCCTCATCGGCGTCGCCGCCTTCGGCTGGCCCCTGCTCGCGGACGGCCAGTCCGCTCTGGCCCGTTCCCAGGACGCCCCCTGGCTCTTCGCCGCGCTGCTCCCCCTCCTCGTGGCCGTCGTCGTCGCGACCATCGCCGACCAGGGCATGGACGCCAAGGCGGTGGCGATGCTCGGCGTGCTGGCCGCCGTCGGGGCCGCGTTGCGCCCCCTCGGCGCGGGGACGGCCGGCCTGGAGCCCATGTTCTTCCTGATGGTGCCCAGCGGCCGGGTCCTCGGCCCCGGCTTCTCGGCCCCGGCTTCGGCTTCGTCCTGGGCGGCGTCACGATGTTCGCGTCCGCCCTGCTCACGGGCGGGGTGGGGCCGTGGATGCCGTTCCAGATGCTGGCCCTGGGGTGGTTCTCGCTGGGCGCCGGGCTGCTGCCCGGGCCGGAGAGGATCCGGGGGCGGGCCGAGCTGGCGATGCTCGCGGCGTACGGGTTCCTGGGCTCGTTCGCGTACGGGACGGTCATGAACCTCCAGGGCTGGGTGCTGCTCCAGGGCATGGGCCAGGGGGTCTCCTTCCACCCGGGGGACCCGGTTCCGGCGAACCTCGCCCGCTTCCTCGCGTACTGCCTGGCCACCTCGCTGGGCTGGGACCTGGGGCGCGCCGCGCTGACCGTCGTGCTGACGCTCACCCTCGGCGGCACCCTGCTGAGGGCGCTCCGGCGGGCGACTCGGAAAGCTGCGTTCGACGCGTCCGTTTCCTTCGATTCGCCG
>NZ_JZWV01001618.1 GCF_000966975.1 Streptomyces katrae
CATCCCCACGATCGCGATCGGATCGTTTACCGCGACCACCTCGACCGAACCGGCCGGCGCGGTCGGTGCGGTCGTGCCGGCGGTGTCACCGAGGAGCTCGGTGCGCAGGAAGCGGGTGAGGGCCAGCGGGGTGGGGTGGTCGAAGACCAGCGTCGCGGGCAGCCGGGTGCCGGTGACGGCGCCCAGCAGGTTGCGCAGCTCGACGGCCGTGAGGGAGTCGAAGCCGAGGTCCTTGAAGGGGCGTTCGGGCTCGACCTGGTCCGGCGAGGCGTGGCCGAGGACCGTGGCGACCTGGGCGCGCACCAGGTCGCCCAGGACGCGGTCCTGTTCGGCCTGCGGGAGCCCGTGCAGGGTCGCGGCCAGGGCGGAGGCGCGGTCGGCGGGTGCGCCGGAGGGGGCGCCGGGGCCGGCGTGGGCCCGGCGGACCGGGGTCCTGACCAGTCCGCGCAGCAGGGCGGGGACCTTGCCCTCGGCCGCCTGGACGCGGAGTCCCGCGTGGTCCAGCGGGACCGGGTCCAGCGGGACCGGGTAGAGGACGTCCGCTCCGGCCGCGCAGGCGGTGTCGAACAGGGCGAGGCCGGTGGCCGCGTCCATGGCGACGAGACCCATGCGGCGGATCCGGGCGAGGTCGGCGGTGTCCAGCTTGCTGGTCATGCCGCTGCCGTCGGCCCACAGACCCCAGGCCAGGGACACGGCGGGCAGTCCGGCGGCCTGGCGCTGCTGGGCGAGGGCGTCGAGGAAGGCGTTCGCGGCGGCGTAGTTGGCCTGGCCGGCGCCGCCGAGGGTGGCGGAGACGGAGGAGAAGAGGACGAACGCGGACAGGTCCAGGTCGCGGGTGAGTTCGTGCAGGTGCAGGGCGGCGTCGGCCTTGGGCCGCAGGACGTGGTCGACGCGCTCGGGGGTGAGGGCGGGGACGATGCCGTCGTCGGTCACACCGGCGGCGTGGACGACGGCGGTCAGCGGGTGCTCGGCGGGGATCGCCGCCAGGAGTCCGGCGAGGGCGGGGCGGTCGGCCACGTCGCAGGCGGCGGTGGTGACCCGGGCGCCGAGGGCGGTGAGTTCGGCCTCGAACGCGGCCGCGCCTTCGGCGGCGGGGCCCCGGCGGCCGGCCAGCAGGAGGTGGCGTACGCCGTGCTCGGTGACCAGGTGGCGGGCGACGAGCCGGCCGAGGGTGCCGGTGGCCCCGGTGACCAGGACGGTGCCCTCGGAGGGGAAGCTCTGCCGCTGCGGGGCCTCGTCGGCCGGGCTGCCGGTGTGGGCCGTGAGGCGGGGCAGCAGGACGGTGCCGCCGCGGACGGCGAGCTGGGGCTCGCCGGTGGCGAGGGCGGCACGCAGGGCCGTCCGGCCGGGGCCGGAGTCCGGGTCCAGGCCGGGTTCCAGGTCGAGGAGGACGAAGCGGTCCGGGTTCTCCGACTGTGCGGTGCGGAGCATGCCCCAGACGGCGGCCTGGGCCGGGTCGAGCGCGGCGCGTTCGGCGGGGGCGGTCGCCACCCCGTGCCGGGTGACCACGACGAGGGGGGTGCGGTCGGTGCCGTCCTCGGCGAGCCGGCGCTGGATGAGCGCGAGCGTCCGGTGGACGGTCTCGCGTACGGCCGCGGCCGGGTCCTCCGTGGCGGGGCCGTCGGGGCCGGGGCCGGCGAGGGCCACGACGCAGTCGGGTTCGGGGGCGTCGGCGGGCACCGGGGCCGGGGTCCAGTCGAGGCGCAGGAGGGTGTCGGTG
>NZ_JZWV01001619.1 GCF_000966975.1 Streptomyces katrae
ACAGGAGGGTGTCGGTGCGGGGGGCCGCCGCCGCGCGCAGCAGCTCGGCGGAGACCGGGCGCAGGACGAGGGCGTCGACCGAGGCGACGGTCTGTCCCGCCGCGTCGGCGACCAGTACGGAGACGGTGTCGGGGCCGGCCGGGGTGAGCCGGACGCGTACGGCGGGGGCGCCGGTGGCGTGCAGGCTGACCCCGCTCCAGGAGAAGGGCAGCAGTCCCTGCCCGGTGGCGGTACCCGACAGCAGGCCGAGCCAGGAGGCGTGGAGGGCGGAGTCGAGGAGGGCCGGGTGCAGGCCGAACGCGCCCGCGTCGGGTGCCGTGGCGGCGGGGAGGGCCGCGGCGGCGTACAGGGCTTCGCCGTGCCGCCAGGCTTCCGTGAGGCCGCGGAAGACCGGCCCATAGCCGAAGCCGAGTTCGTCGAGGAGCTCGTAGAGGTGGTCGGTGGCGACGGGTTCGGCGCCGTGCGGGGGCCAGGCCGCGAGCTCGGGGGCGGCCTGGGGCCGGGCGGCCGGGGGTTCGGGGGCCAGGGTGCCGCCGGCGTGCCGCGTCCAGTCGGCGGCGGTGGCGGGGTCCTCGGTGCGGGAGTGGAGCTCCAGGGTGCGCCGGCCCGACGGGTCGGGGGCGGCGATCGTGAGGCGGAGCTGGACGCCGCCGTGTTCGGGCAGGACGAGCGGGGCCTCCAGGGTGAGGTCCTCGACGTGTGCGCAGCCCGCTTCCTGCCCGGCCCGCAGGGCCAGTTCCACGAAGGCGGTGCCGGGGACGAGTACGGCACCCGAGACGGTGTGGTCGGCGATCCAGGGGTGGGTGGCGAGGGAGAGGCGTCCGGTGAGTACGGCGGCGCCGTCCGGGAGGACGACGGTGGCGCCCAGGAGGGGGTGTTCGGAGTCGGTCACGCCGATCGCGGTGGGGTCGGCGGCGGCCGGGACGCGCAGCCAGTAGGTCTCGCGCTGGAAGGGGTAGGTCGGCAGGTCGATGCGGCGGGCGCCGCGGTCCGCGTACCAGGCGGTCCAGTCGACGGGGGTGCCGTGGACGTGGAGGTGGGCCAGGGCGGCGGTGACGGCCGATTCCTCGGGGCGGTCGGTGCGCAGGGCGGGGACCGTGAGGGCGCGCTCGTCCACGAGTTCCCGGGCGAGGGCGGTCAGGAC
>NZ_JZWV01001620.1 GCF_000966975.1 Streptomyces katrae
GGCGGGGAGGGTGCCCTGGACGCGGCGGAGCTTCTTCATGGGGGCGAGTTCGGAGTCGTAGACCTTCTTGACCCCGTCGCCGAGGGCGGCCTCGATGGTGCGGATGTCGCGCACGAGGCGGGTGAGACCGCCGGGCTCGACGGAGGCGGCCTGGTCGGAGCCCCACATGGCGCGGTCGAGGGTGATGTGCCGTTCGACGAGGACGGCGCCGAGGGCGACGGCGGCCAGGGTGGTCTGCAGGCCGGTCTCGTGGCCGGAGTAGCCGACGGGGACGTTGGGGTACTCCTCCTGGAGGGTGTTGATCACCCGCAGGTTGAGCTCCTCGGCCTTGGCCGGGTACGTCGAAGTGGCGTGGCAGAGGAGGATGTTGTCGCTGCCGAGGACCTCGACGGCGTGCCTGATCTGCTTCGGGGTGGACATGCCGGTGGAGAGGACGACCGTGCGGCCGGTGGCGCGCAGGGCGCGCAGCAGTTCGTCGTCGGTGAGGCAGGCGGAGGCCACCTTGTGGGCGGGGAGGTCGAACTTCTCCAGGAAGGCGACGGCCTCGGTGTCCCAGGGGGAGGCGAACCAGTCGATGCCGCGCTTGGCGCAGTGCTCGTCGAGGGCGAGGTAGTCGGCCTCGCCGAACTCGACGCGGTGGCGGTAGTCGATGTAGGTCATCCGGCCCCAGGGGGTGTCGCGTTCGACGTCCCACTGGTCGCGGGGGGTGCACAGCTCGGGGGTGCGCTTCTGGAACTTGACGGCGTCGCAGCCGGCTTCGGCGGCGGCGTCGATCAGGGCGAAGGCGGTGCCGAGGTCGCCGTTGTGGTTGATGCCGATCTCGCCGACCACGTAGACGGGGCGGCCGGGGCCGGCGATGCGCGTGCCGAGGGTGCGGAGGCGGGGGTTGAGGGGGGCGACGGTCATGGCGTCGGGTGTCCTTCTGTCGGGTGCCGGTGCGGGGTCGAGGAGGGGGGCGAGGAGGCGGGCGCGGGCGAGGTCGTGCGGGTCGTCGACCTCCAGGACCCGTGCCGGGTCGGCGGGGACGGGCAGGACCCGCCCGAAGAAGCGGTGCCGGGCGGCGCGCAGGCCGGCCGCGGTCATGGCGTAGGCGGCGCCGGTCTCCAGGAGTTCCTCGGGGCGTTCCTGGCGGCGGGGGCGGTACGAGGGGACGTGGTTGACCCCGCTCCCGGCGCCGTCGGGCCCGCGGCGCCAGAGGAAGCCGTGGAAGGGGGCGGCGGTCAGGGCGGAGTCGGCGGCGCCGCGGGCCACGGCGGCGGCGACGGACTCGACGTCCTCGGGGGTCAGGAAGGGGCTGGTGCACTGGACCAGGAGGACCACGTCCACCGTGAGGGAGTGCAGCTCCTCGAAGGCGTCCAGGGCGTGCAGGACGGCGGCCTCGCTGCTCGCGGTGTCCCCGGAGAGGGCGGCGGGGCGGGCGATCACGTGGGCGCCGGCGCCGCGGGCCGCGGCGGCGACGGTCCCGGAGTCGGTGGAGACGACCACGTCGGTGACGGTGGGGGCGCCCCGACAGGCCCGCACGGCCCGCGCGACCAGCGGGATCCCCCCGACGCGCGCGGTGTTCTTCCCGGGCACCCCCTTGGACCCGCCCCGGGCGGGAATCACCGCGAGCACCCGGGGAGTCCGCCGCGCGGCGGGCCCGGCGGCGGACGTGCGCCCCGGGGCGGCGCCCGGGGCCACGCCCGAGGCGGGGGGCGGGGCGGCGCACGGGGCGGGGG
>NZ_JZWV01000244.1 GCF_000966975.1 Streptomyces katrae
CCCTCGCGGGGGAGATGGCGGGCCCGCACGGGCTGTCACAGCCCCCCGCTACCCTCGAAGCATGGCCGGCCGATTCGACCCCCCGACCCGTACCGACCTGCGGGCCGGGCGGACGCCCGTGCCCGGAGGGCACGGGGCTGCCGTCGGGGGTGGGGTGCGGCGGCTCTGGCGGCCCGAAGCGCCCGTCGACCTCGGGCTGGTGCTCGGCCCGCTCCGCCGGGGGCCCGGCGACCCGACCTTCCGGACGACCCCCGACGGCTCCGTGTGGCGGGCCACCCGGACGCCCGCCGGACCGGCCACCCTCCGGGTCGCCGTGACCCCGGACGGGGTGGACGCCGAGGCGTGGGGGCCGGGAGCCGACTGGGTGCTGGACGGGCTGCCCGCGCTGTTGGGTGCCGACGACGACCCCGCCGCCTTCGTGCCCCGGCACCGGCTCGTGCACGCCAGCCACCGCCGACGTCCCGGCCTGCGCCTCACCCGGACCGGGCTGGTCCTGGAGTCGCTGATCCCGACCGTCCTGGAGCAGAAGGTCACCTCCGACGAGGCCTACCGCTCCTGGCGCCGTCTGGTGTGCCGGCACGGCGAGCCGGCGCCCGGCCCCGGCGGGCTGTACGTGATGCCCTCCGCCCGCGCCTGGGCGCTGATCCCCTCCTGGGACTGGCACCGTGCCGGGGTGGACCTGAAGCGCTCCGACACCATCGTGCGGGCCGCCCGGGTGGCGGCCCGGCTGGAGGAGGCCGCCGCGATGGAGCTGCCGCAGGCGGCCGCGCGGCTGGAGGCCGTCCCCGGGATCGGGCCGTGGACCTCCGCCGAGACCCTGCAGCGCAGCAACGGCGCGCCGGACGCCGTCACCACCGGCGACCTGCACCTCCCCGGCATCATCGGCTACGCCCTGACGGGCAACCGCGACGCCGACGACGAGGTCATGCTGGAGCTCCTGGCCCCGTACGCGGGTCAACGCCACCGCGCGGCCCGCCTGATCCTCCTGGCGGGCCGCACCCCGCCCCGCCGCGCCCCCCGGATGTACCGGAGCGACATCAGCCGTATCTGAGACGGCGGGACGGCGGGACGGAGGGCCGGCGGGACGGGAAGGGGGAGGGACGGGAGGGCGCTACCGCACCTCGATGAAGTCCTCCGCCGCCCGCCCCGGCCGCTCCGCCGGCGCCCCGGCCGGGTGGCCCACCGCGACGGCGCCCATCGGGTCCCACGTCTCGGGCAGACCCAGCACCTTCCGCACCACGTCCCGGCAGAACATGGTCGAGGACACCCACGCCGAACCCAGCCGTTCCCCGGCCAGCGCGACCAGGAAGTTCTGCACGCCCGCGCCGGTCGCGACCACGAACATCTCCCGCTCGGCGGCGTCCCGCCGGGCGTGCCCGTAGTCGTGGGCGCCGTCCGTCACCATGCACGGCACGACCAGGTACGGCGCGTTCCGCAGCACGTCTCCCCGCCGTACCCGCTTGGCGATGGACTCCTCGGACTTGCCGTCGCGCCGCAGGTCGGCGATCCAGGCGTCCCGCATGGCGTCCAGCAGCTCCAGCCGGGCGCCGGCCGACTCCAGCAGGACGAACCGCCACGGCGTCGTGTGGTGCGGGGCAGGGGCGGTCAGGGCCGCCGCGACCGCGCGCCGTACCGCGCCGGGGGCGACGGGCTCGTCGGTGAAGGCGCGGACGGTGCGCCGCTGGGTGACGGCTTCCCTCACGGCCTCCGAGGTGCCGAGCCGGAACATGTCGTCGGCCGGGGCCCGGACCAGGTCGCGGGCGCTGGAGGCGCCGCCGACGAGGTGTCCGAGTCCGCGGACGACCGCCACCGGGAGCCCTGCCGCCTTGCCCTTGACCAGGTCCCCGGCGGCGGCGAGTTCGTCCGCCGTCGCCACTATCGTCGCGCTCAGCGGGTTGCCGTGGGCGTCGGTGCCGCCGCGCAGGTCGTCCAGGACCCGCACCCCGGCCGCGCCGATGGCGACGTCGGTGAGCCCGGAGCGCCAGGGCCGGCCGAAGGTGTCGGTGACGACCACGCCCACGTCGACGGAGAGCAGGGTCCGCAGCCCGTCGCGGAGGGCGGCCGCCGAGGCGTCGGGGTCCTCGGGCAGCAGCAGGACGGTGCCCGGTTCGGTGTTGGAGGCGTCGACGCCGGCCGCCGCCATGACCAGCCCCTGCCGGTTCTCGACGATCCGCAGCGTGCCCCGGCGGGCGACGACCCGTACGGTCTCCGCGTCGATGGCCTCCTCGCGTGAGTCGGCCCGTACGATCCGCCCCTCCGCCTTCGAGACGATCTTCGAGGTGACCAGCAGGACGTCGCCGTCGCGCAGGCCGGGCGCCGCGTCGGCGATCAGCCGGGCCAGGTCGTCGCCGGGCCGGACCTCGGGGATCCCGGGGAGGGCGCGCACCTCGTAGGAGGGTGTGCTCACCGTGCCTGCTCGGCGAGTTCCAGTGCGGCGCGGGCCATGGCGGCGGTGGCGTCCGTGTCGGTCATCATCAGCGGCACGGCCCGGCAGGCGATGCCGGCGGCGGTGACCGTCTCGACGGCGTCGGCGTCGGAGGTGTCCACGAGCCAGCCGTCGAGGAGTCCGGGGCCGTAGTGCAGGGCGACGGCGGAGGCCGTGGATTCGACGCCGACCGCCGCGAGGACCTTGTCGGCCATGCCGCGTACGGGTGATCCGCCGACGATGGGGGAGAGTCCGACGACCGGGGCCGCGGCCTGGGCCACCGCTTCGCGGATGCCGGGGACGGCGAGGATGGTGCCGATGGAGACGACCGGGTTGGACGGCGGGAGGAGGATGACGTCGGCGGCCGCGATGGCCTCCAGGACGCCGGGCGCGGGCTTGGCCTGCTCGGCGCCGACGGGGACGACGGCCTCGGCGTCGAGGGAGGCGCGCAGCTTGACCCAGTACTCCTGGAAGTGGATGACGCGGCGTTCGCCGGTCTCGGGGTCGTTGACGGCGACGTGCGTCTCGACGCGGTCGTCGGACATGGGCAGCAGGCGGACGCCGGGCTGCCAGCGGTCGCAGAGGGCCTCGGTGACGGCGCTGAGCGGGTAGCCGGCGTCGATCATCTGGGTGCGGACGATGTGGGTGGCGAAGTCGCGGTCGCCGAGGCCGAACCAGGAGGGTCCGACCCCGTACGCCGCGAGTTCTTCCTTGACGGTGAAGGACTCGTCGGTGCGGCCCCAGCCCTGGTCCTCGTTGATGCCACCGCCGAGGGTGTACATCACGGTGTCCAGGTCGGGGCAGACCTTCAGCCCGAACAGGTGAATGTCGTCACCGGTGTTGCCGATGACGGTGATCTCCGCGTCGGGGACCGCCGACAGCAGTCCGCGGAGGAAACGGGCGCCGCCGATACCGCCGGCCAGAACAACAATGCGCATGTACCGCAGTCTGTCAGGCGGTTACGTGCTCCGGGTGGGCCGGGGAGCAGCTGTGCATCGGCATCTCGGTCAGGCCGGGGAAGTAGACGTGCAGGCTGACCGCGCCTTCGAGGGTGTCGTTGACGACCTCGTGGGCGTAGCCGGGGGCGAAGACGCGCTGGGCGCCGGCGCGGTGGGTGAGGCGTCCGCGGGGGGTGTGCTCGGTGAGCTCGCCGTCGAGGACGGTGAGGACGCCGGAGGAGGCGCCGTGGTCGTGGAGGCCGCTGCCCTGGCCGGGGACCCAGCTGAGCAGCCAGACCTCGTAGCCGGGGCCGGTGCGCAGGCGGTGGTACCAGCGGGTGGTGGCGTCGTACTGGACCAGGTGCTCCCAGCTGGCGCGGTCCTCGGCGATGGAGCGGGCGAGGCCGGCGAACTCGGCGACGGTGACCGGGTGTTCGCGGGCGGGCTGGAGGAGGTGCTGGACGGCCAGGATGTCGCCGGCGATCTGCAGGTCGCTCTCGACGGGGGCCGGGGCGGGGGCCTGCGCAGGGGCGGTGCGGGCGGCGGCGACGGTGGAGGCGGGGGCGCTGTTCATCGTGGGGGGTGTCCTCGACGTATGTCAGTCGTGCGGGGCGGTTGCTGTGGGGGTAGCCGGTGCTCGGGGGAGCCGAGGGGCTCCGGGGGCATCAACAGCTGCAACAGCAACAGCGAACCTGGGCAGCGCACAGGAACCCACGAATGGGGGTCCGGTTGGCGGCTGCGGTCGCTGACATGAGGACAAGGAGACCGGGCCGAAGGCCGGACTGTCAACCCAATGTCCGGATTGAGCGGAAAGTTTCACCTCATCCGGTTACTGTGCGCGGAGAAAGGTTTGTGCAGTTCAGGCCAGGGCATGTGCGGTGCAACCGACGGGTGCCGCTCTCAAACCTGTCGACGCCAAGTCGTGACCGGAATGTGATCCGCGCCGCATCTTCGGCCGGATTGCAACCCCTCCACGGAGTGACGCGTCGCCCAGGAGAGAGGGGGCCACTCGCCGGCGGCCGGTGGCTTCTGTCACGATTTTTGGCGATATGAACACTTTCTGTATAGGCTTGGTTCCGCAGAGTGAATAAGGCGCCCAATAGCAGATCTCGGCTTGACTGGGCAGAAGCCACGCACTTGTAATTTCACTCGTGTCGTTACCTGGCGATCGGTAACGGCAACACCACGGGGACGCACAGACAGAGCGAGGGGCGCACATGACCGAGCTGTTTCAGGAACTGCTGGTCGAGGAGGCGGACGAGGAGCTCGGATGGCAGGAGCGCGCTCTGTGCGCCCAGACCGACCCCGAATCCTTCTTTCCCGAGAAGGGCGGCTCCACCCGCGAAGCCAAGAAGGTCTGCCTCGCCTGCGAGGTCCGTTCCGAATGTCTTGAGTACGCCCTCGCCAACGACGAGCGATTCGGCATCTGGGGCGGCCTGTCCGAAAGAGAGCGCCGCCGCCTGAAGAAGGCAGCGGTCTGACCCGCCGCACAGCCCACGACGACCCCCGGTCAACCGCGCTCCGCCGAGCGCCGCACACCGCAGCAGACAGAGCAAACGGTCCGCCTCCCGCACCTTCCCCGCAGGAGGCGGACCGTCGCGTTCAGGGCCTTCCCCGGAGGCGGCGGACCCGCCCCTTCCCAGCCGTTAGTGTGGGGCGCTGTCCAGCAGCCTCCGAGGGCACCCCACCCCCGGATCCCCAGGCCGGAGGGCCCGTACCGCGATGTCCCCGCACAGCAACTCGCCGGTCTCCCACCAGGCGGCCGCCGCCCCCGAGTTCCCCCGGCACGTCGTCACCGCAGTGCTCGTCGCCCACGACGGAGCCCGCTGGCTGCCCCAGACCCTCGCCGGGCTCCTCGCCCAGGAACGCCCCGCGCAGGCCCACGTCGCCGCCGACACCGGCAGCTCCGACGCCTCCGCCCGCCTCCTCGCCGAGGCCCTCGGCGACGAGCACGTCCTGCACCTCGCCCGCCGCACCGGATTCGGCGCCGCCGTCGACGAGGCCGCCCGCAGCGCCCCCACCCTCACCCCCGACGACCTCCCCTACCTCAAGCGCCCCAGCGGCTGGGACCCCGTGAGCCGCACCTGGCGCGACGACACCTACGACCTCCCCGACCTCCCCCACGGCGAACCCGTCCAGTGGCTCTGGCTCCTCCACGACGACAGCGCCCCCGAACCCGACGCCCTCACCGAACTCCTGCGCGTCGCCGACCAGAACCCCGAAGCCGCCGTCATCGGCCCCAAGCTCCGCGGCTGGTACGACACCAAGCAGCTCCTCGAAGCCGGCGTCACCATCGCCCGCAGCGGCCGCCGCTGGACCGGCCTCGACCGCCGCGAACAGGACCAGGGACAGCACGACCAGGTCCGCCCCGTCCTCGCCGTCTCCACCGCCGGCATGCTCGTGCGCCGCGACGTGTACGACGCCCTCGGCGGCTTCGACCGCCGCCTGCCCCTCATGCGCGACGACGTCGACCTCTGCTGGCGCGCCCACAGCGCCGGCCACACCGTCCTCGTCGCCCCCGACGCCGTCCTGCGCCACGCCGAAGCCGCCTCCCGGGAACGCCGCACCGTCGACTGCGCCGGACGCTCCTCCGTCGACCCCCACCGCGTCGACAAGGCCGGCGCCGTCCACACCCTGCTGGCCAACACCCCCGGCCGCGCCCTGCCCTACGTACTGCTGCGCCTGGTCCTCGGCACCCTCCTGCGCACCCTCGGCTACCTCATCGGCAAGGCCCCCGGCCAGGCCGCCGCCGAGTTCACCGGCCTGCTCGCCACCCTGCTGCGCCCCGGCCGCGTCCTCGCCGCCCGCAAGGCCCGCCGCCGGACCGCCGTCCCCGCCTCCGAACTGCGCCCCCTCTTCCCCCCGCCCGGCGCCACCCTGCGCGCGAGCGCCGAACAGCTCGCCGCCTACCTCGGCTCCGGCCAGGGCACCGAAGGCGCCCCCACCGGCCGGCACGGCGGCGCCGTCGAATCCGGGCCCGGCGGCGACGACGCCGACTACCTGGAGATCGAGCAGTTCTCCCGGCTCAAGCGGATCGCCCGCAAGCCCGCCCCCGTCCTCTTCGCCCTGCTCCTGCTCGTCTCCCTCGCCGCCTGCCGCGCCCTGATCGGCGGCGGCAGCCTCATGGGCGGCGCCCTCCTCCCCGCCCCCGCGAGCGCCCTCGACCTGTGGCACCGCTACACCACCGACTGGCAGCCCGCCGGCACCGGCACCACCGCCGGCGCACCCCCCTACCTCGCCGTCCTCGCAGCCGTCTCCGCCCTGCTGTTCGGCTCCACCAAGGCCGCGCTGACCCTCCTGCTCGTCTGCTCCGTCCCGCTCGCCGGCCTCACCGCCTACTTCGCCTCCCGGCCGCTGGCCGAGTCCCGGCTGCTGCGCGCCTGGGCCGCCGTCGCCTACGCCTTCCTGCCCTCCGTCACCGGAGCCCTCGCCGGCGGCCGCCTCGGCACCGCCGTCCTCGCCATCCTCCTGCCCCTCCTCGCCCGCTCCGCCGTCACCGCCTTCGGCTTCGCCGACCGCGACACCACCGGCACCTGGCGCGCGGTGTGGACGTACACCCTGCTGCTGAGCCTGGCCACCGCCTTCACCCCCGTCGTCTGGCCGCTCGCCGCAGCCCTCGGCACCGCCGCGCTCCTGGTGCGGCGAGCCCGCTGGAAGACGTACGCCCCCCGGCTGCTCGCCACCCTCGCCGTACCCGTCCTCGTCCTCGCCCCCTGGTCCCTGAGCCTGTTCACCCACCCCGGACGCCTCCTGCACGAGGCCGGACTCCCCTACGGCAGCGGCTCCGCCACCCCCCTCGGCCTGCTCACCGCCGACCCCGGCGGCCCCGGCACCTCCGGCGGGCTCCTCCTCGCCGGCACCCTGCTCGCCGCCCTCGCCGCCCTGCTCCGCGCCGACCGCCGCCTGGCCATCGCCACCGCCTGGACAGCCGCCCTGGCCGGCCTGCTCCTCGCCGTCCTGCTGAACCGCACCGGCTGGGCCGGCCCCGCCACCCTCCTCCAAGGCCTCGCCCTCATCGCCGCCGCCGTGCTCGGCGCGGACGGAGCCAAGGAGCGGGTCGCCGCCCGCAGCTTCGGCTGGCGCCAGCCGCTCGCCGCCCTCATCGCCCTCGCCGCGGCCGCCGGCCCGCTGCTCGCGGCGGCCGTCTGGACCGTCGCCGGAGCCGACGGACCGATCCGGCGCCACGACCCCGTACAGGTCCCCGCGTTCGTCGCCGCCCAGTCCGACGACAGCAACCGCACCCGCACCCTCGTCCTCGGCGGCGACTCGCCCGCCACCGTCTCCTACACCCTGGTCCGCGGCGGCGGCGTCAGCCTCGGCGACGCCGAGGTCCTCGCCGAAGCCGGCGCCCAGAGCCGCCTCACCCAGGCCGTCTCCAGCCTGGTCTCCGGCTCCGGCGCCGACCAGTCCGAGCAGCTGGGCGCCTTCGCCGTCCGCTTCGTGATGATGCCTCCCGGCGGCCCCGCCACCCTGCGGCAGACCCTCGACGGCACCCCCGGCCTCAAGCAGCACCACCAGGACGACGGCACCGCCGTCTGGGAGGTCCAGCGGCTCCCCGCCCGCGTCGCGATCGTCCCCGCCCGGCAGGGCCAGGCCCCCATCGCCGTCGAGGCCGGGCCCGTCGAGGCCCACGCGAAGATCCCGGCCGGCGAGGACGGCCGCACCCTGCGCCTCGCCGACCGCGCCGACCCGGGCTGGAAGGCGACCCTCGGCGGCAAACCCCTCACCCCCGTCACCCTCGACGGCTGGGCGCAGGGCTTCGAGCTGCCCCGGGGCGGCGGCCGCCTCGACCTCGTCCACCAGGACTCCGTCACCCGCGACGCCTGGCACTGGGCACAGGGCGCGCTCGCCCTGGTCCTGCTGGTGATGGCCCTGCCGGGCCGCCGCGCCCGCCTCGACGACGACCTCCCCGAGGAGACCGCCCCCGCCTCCGCCGACGGCGACGGCGGCCAGGGCCGTCGCGCCCGCCGCCGCGGCGCCCCCGAGGCGGAGCCCGAGCCGGCCGCGGCGCAGGCCCTGGCCGCCGACCCGTACGCGCAGATCCCCGCGCAGCAGGTGTACGGCGAGGAGGCGTACTCCTACCAGGAGCCCTACGCCTACGAACCGGCGTACGAACCGCAGTACGAAGCGCCGTACGAACCGTCCTACGACCCCCCGTACGACCCCCAGTACGGCGCCGGCCACGACCGGCGGCAACCCGGCACACCCCCCTACCCGCAGGCGCCGCAGTACCCGGAGTACGGCGGGGCCCACGCCCAGCCGGGCCCGCAGCCCGCCTTCCCGCACCAGCAGCAGCCCTACCCGTACGAGTACGAGCCCCAGCCCCAGCAGTACGACACCTACGGACAGCACCACCCGCGTCCGGACGGGAGCCCCCAGCCGTGAAGCAGCGCGCCCCCCTGACGCTCGCGGCCGTGACGGCGGCCCTCGCCGCCTGCTGCGGCCTGGCCTTCCTCACCGCCCCCACGGCCGCCCCCGCCGCCGACGCCCGGCGCGCGGCCGCCGCCCGGATGCCGGTGGAGCGGTCCGTACTGGTCTGCCCCGCGCCCAGCTCCTCGGACATCGCCGACACCACCTACACCTCCCTCACCCCGGCCGCCCCCGCCCAGGCCGCCGGCAAGGGCACGGCACGGCTGGCCGGTACGGACGGCAAGACCGTCCTGGAACCCAGGGAACCCGGCAAGCCGGTCGCGGCCACCGTCTCCGGTGCCGAGGCGCCCGGGCTGACGGGTGTGGCCCAGGGCGTGATGGCCCCCGGCTGGACCGCCCAGCAGACCACCAAGGTCGCGGTCGGCCAGGCGCGCGGCCTGCTCGGGCTCGCCTGCACCGCGCCCGGCACCGACTTCTGGTTCCCGGGCGTCAGCACCGCCAAGGGCCGCCAGGACTACGTGCACCTCACCAACCCCGACGACACGTCCGCCGAGGTGGACATCAAGCTCTACGGCCCCGACGGCCTGCTCAAGCCCAAGCCCGGCATGCCCGACCAGGTCACGGAGGTGAAGCCGCACTCCACCACCAAGGTGTGGCTGCCCCCGCTCGCCGCCGACGCCCAGCTCCAGGACGTCACCGCGCACGTGACGACCCGCTCCGGCCGGGTCGGCGCCGCCGTGCAGATCGCCGAGGACGGCGTCGGCTCCGACTGGCTGCCCGCCTCGGGCGGCCCGGCGGGCTCCCTGGTCCTGCCCGGCATCCCGGCCGACGCCACCTCGGTGCGGCTGGTCGCCTTCGCCCCGGGCGAGGACGACGCCGACCTGCTCCTGAAGCTGTCCGGCCCGAACGGTTCCATCAGCCCGGCCGGCAAGGAGCAGCTGCACGTCAAGGCCGGTATGACGGCCACCGTGGACCTGGCCGACCTCACCCGCGGCGAGGCCGGCTCCCTGCTCCTGGCCCCCGCCGACCCGAAGAAGCCCGTACCGGTGGTGGCGGCGCTGCGGGTCGTCCGCGGCACCGGTGCCAAGCAGGAGCTGGCGTTCATCCCGGCGAGCCCACCGGTCGGCGAGCGGGCCACCGTCACCGACAACCGCCTCGACGACAAGGCCACCACCCTGACGCTCACCGCCTCCGGCGGCGCCGACGCCAAGGTCCGCGTCACCGCCTCCCAGGGCACCGAGGGAGGCCGCCCCGCCGTCCAGGAGCTCACCCTCAAGGCGGGCACCACCCGGACGGTGACCCCCACGCCCGCCCCCGCCGGCGGCAAGGGCCCCTACGCGCTGACCGTGGAGACCCTCTCCGGCGGCCCGGTGTACGCGGCCCGCACGCTGACGCTGCCCCAGGAGGGGGCCCCGATGTTCACCGTCCAGACCTTCGCGGACGACCGCTCCCGGGTCTCCGTCCCCCACGCCGTCGAGGACCCCTCGGTCCTGGTCCGCTGAGCGGGGCCCGGCTCCCGGTACGGCGCGGGGGCTCAGTCCTGCCCGTACCGGGGGTCGACGGTCTCCGGTGAGAGCCCCAGCAGCTCCGCCACCTGCTCCACGACGATCTCGTGCACCAGCAGCGCCCGTTCGTCGCGCGACTTCGCCCGGATCTCCACCGGCCGCCGGAACACCACGATCCGGGCCGGCCGCCCGTCGCGGGCCTCCACCAGCCCGCCCAGCGGCACCGCCTCGTCGTTCCAGCCGCCGTCCGGGCCGCCCGGCGGCCCGGGCACGTCCGCGACCACGAACTCCACCTCGTCCAGCTGCGGCCAGCGCCGCTCCAGCCGCTCCACGGAATCCCGTACGAGGTCGCCGAACAGCTCCGCCCTGCTCGCCGACAGCGGCACCTGCGGCGGGGCCAGCGGCCCGCGCATCCCACGGCCGTGGCGGTCGCGCCGCCGGGGCCGGGGCTCCTGCGGGGCAGGCGCGTCGGATGCGGGGCGGGGAGGAAGCGAACTGTCCGTCACCCCGGCAGGGTAGCCCCCGCGCGAGGACGCGCCACGGCCTCGATCCGGTCACGACCTGGTGTCGCACCGGTGTCACACCCCGAACGATCCGGCCAAGATCGCGCACCATTAAGGACTCGCTGCCCCTGTTCGTCACCGCCCGCGGGAGACGACACGGGGGAGTGGCCGGGGGGCGAGTCGTCGCGGCCCGGTCAAGAGTGCGGTACCGTCCAACGTCGTGAGCCTTGTACGTCGCTGTTCGCGCACCGCGTGCGGCCGCCCTGCCGTCGCCACACTGACGTACGTCTACGCCGACTCGACCGCAGTTCTCGGTCCGCTCGCCACCTACGCCGAACCCCACTGCTATGACCTGTGCGCCGAGCACTCCGAGCGCCTGACCGCCCCGCGCGGCTGGGAGGTCGTCCGCCTGTCGGACGGCTCCGGCCCGTCCGCGCGCAGCGGCGACGACCTCGAAGCCCTGGCCAACGCCGTCCGTGAGGCGGCCCGTCCGCCCGAGCGCGCGGCCGAGGCCGGAGGCTCCTCGGGGACTGCGCCGACGGCCGGCGAGACGCGCCGCGGCCACCTGCGCGTCCTCCGTTCGCCCGACTCCTGACACGCGGATCGTCTGAAAAGCCACTCTCCGTACAAGGTAGGTTTGCTCCACCGCACGGAATCTTCAGGAGGGCAGGCAGTGGCCGCAGATCTTTCGAACATCGTCAAGGCATACGACGTACGCGGCGTCGTACCGGACGAGTGGGACGAGCAGCTGGCCGAACTGTTCGGCGCGGCGTTCGTGGAGGTCACCGGCGCTAGCGCGATCGTCGTCGGTCACGACATGCGGCCCTCCACATGCGCCCTCCTCGCCCGGCCTGTCGGCCGCCTTCGCCCGGGGCGCCGCCGCCCGCGGCGTGGACGTCACCCTCATCGGGCTGTGCTCCACCGACCAGCTGTACTACGCCTCCGGCAAGCTGGACCTGCCCGGCGCCATGTTCACGGCCTCGCACAACCCGGCCCAGTACAACGGCATCAAGATGTGCCGCGCCGGCGCCGCCCCGGTCGGCCAGGACACCGGCCTCGCCACCATCCGTGAGCTCGCCGAGAAGTGGACCGACGAGGGCGCCCCGGAGATCCCCGCCGGCACCGTCCCGGGCACCATCACCGAGCAGGACACCCTGGCCGGCTACGCCGAGCACCTGAAGTCCCTGGTGGACCTGACGGCGATCCGCCCGCTGAAGGTCGTCGTCGACGCGGGCAACGGCATGGGCGGCCACACCGTCCCCACGGTCTTCGAGGGCCTCCCCCTCGACCTGGTCCCCATGTACTTCGAACTGGACGGCACCTTCCCGAACCACGAGGCCAACCCCCTCGACCCGAAGAACATCGTCGACCTCCAGAAGCGCGTGAAGGCCGAGGGCGCCGACCTGGGCCTCGCCTTCGACGGCGACGCCGACCGCTGCTTCGTCGTCGACGAGCGCGGCGAGGGCGTCTCCCCGTCCGCCATCACCGCCCTGGTCGCGGCCCGCGAACTGGCCCGCAACGGCGGCACCGGCACGATCATCCACAACCTGATCACCTCCTGGTCGGTCCCGGAGGTCGTCCGCGAGAACGGCGGCACCCCCGTCCGGACCCGCGTGGGCCACTCCTTCATCAAGGCCGAGATGGCCGCCTCCGGCGCGATCTTCGGCGGCGAGCACTCCGCGCACTACTACTTCAAGGACTTCTGGAACGCGGACACCGGCATGCTCGCCGCGCTCCACGTCCTCGCGGCCCTCGGCGGCCAGGAGGGCCCGCTCTCCGAGCTGGTCTCCTCCTACGACCGCTACGTCGGCTCCGGCGAGATCAACTCCACCGTCGCCGACCAGGCGGCCCGCACCGCCGAGGTCAAGGCCGCCTACGCCGGCCAGGAGGGCGTCACCTTCGACGAGCTGGACGGCCTCACCGTCTCCGCCGCCGACTGGTGGTTCAACCTCCGCCCCTCGAACACCGAGCCCCTCCTCCGCCTCAACGTCGAGGCCCGCGACGAGTCCACCCTCGCCAAGATCCGCGACGAGGTCCTGGCCCTGGTCCGCGCCTGACGAAAACCGCCGGCGGCAAATTCAGCCCAACCGCCGGCGGGGCAAAATCAG
>NZ_JZWV01000245.1 GCF_000966975.1 Streptomyces katrae
CCCCCGTGCAACGGCGCCGCACCCACCCGGCCACCGGCACCCCGGCCAACCCCGCACCCAGGCGGAGCAACGCCGCATCGCAGGTGACTCGGCGGTACGCTGACCTCGCCCACCCCGCGACAAGCGATCCGCACCCCCCGAAGGGACACCGCCCCATGCCGCTCGAAGCCGGCCTGCTCGAGATCCTCGCCTGCCCCGCCTGCCACGCCCCGTTCCAGGACAACTCGGCGGACGAGACCACCCCCGAGCTGGTCTGCACCGGCCAGGACTGCGGCCTGGCGTACCCGGTCCGCGACGGCATCCCGGTCCTCCTCGTCGACGAGGCCCGCCGCCCCGCCTGACCGGCGGCCCGCCGCCCCCGCTCGACCAGCCTGGATCCGTCAACACCGCCGGAGGCCCCCATGCTCGACGAGTCACTCCTCGACGCACCGGACGATCTCGCCCGTGCCGACCGCCGCGGCCTGCTCCGCGGCGCCGCCGAGGCCGGGGCCAGAGTGCGCACCGCCGCCCGGCACGCCACCGAGGCCGGCCTCGCGGACCTGCGCCCCGACGGGCGCCCCCGGGCGGTGCTCATCGCCGGCCCCGGTACCGCCGCCACCGGCGTGGCCGACCTCCTCGGCGCCCTCGCCGGAGGCTCCGCCCCGGTCACCCGCCTGCACCCCACCGGCGTCGCGCACGCCGCCGGGGCACTGCGCTGGACCCTGCCCGGCTGGGCGGGCCCCGTCGACCTGCTGCTCATCGCCACCACCGACGGCACGGAACCCGGCCTCGGCGTCCTCGCCGAACAGGCCTACCGGCGCGGCTGCACCGTCGTGGCCGTAGCCCCCGAGCGCTCACCGCTCAGCGAGACCGTCGACGGCGCGCACGGACTCCTCGTACCGATGGCCAAGGCCCCGTACCAGGAGTACGACGAATCCGCCGCCGCCGGCCCCGGCGCCCTGTGGGCCCTGCTCACCCCGCTGCTGGTGCTCCTCGACAAGGTCGGGCTGATCGCGGCCGCCCCGGACGCCCTCCAGCGCGTCGCCGACCGCCTCGACCGCACCGCCGAACGCTGCGGCCCGGCCATCGCCACGTACTCCAACCCGGCCAAGACCCTCGCCGCCGAGCTCGCCGACTCCCTCCCCCTCATCTGGAGCGAGGGCGCCGGCGCCGGACCGGCCGGCCGCCGCTTCGCCGCGACCCTCGCCGAACTCGCCGGCCGCCCCGCGCTCGCCGCGGACCTCCCCGAGGCCCTGCCCGCGCACGGGGTCCTGCTGTCCGGTGCCTTCGCCGCCGGAGCCGACCCCGACGACTTCTTCCGCGACCGCGTCGAGGAGCCCCAGGCCCTGCGCGCCCGCGTCGTACTGCTGCGCGACCGGCCCACCGGCGGACTCACCGCCGCACCGGCCGCGCGCGAGCTCGCCCTCAGCCACGACACGGCCGTCAGCGAGCTCGAACCGGAGGAGGGCGGGGAGCTGGAACAGCTCGCCGAACTCCTCGCCGTCACCGACTTCGCCACCGCCTACCTGGCGCTGGCGGGGCGGGGACACAGCTGAGGCACACACCCGTGCCCGCACCGCTCCAAGATCCAGGAAGACGACGATGGACCGCCTGACGAACACGATCCGCCCCTACGCCTGGGGTTCCACCACCGCGATCCCGGCCCTCCTCGGGGTCGAGCCCACCGGTGAACCCCAGGCCGAGATGTGGATGGGCGCCCACCCCGGCGCCCCCTCCCGCCTCGACCGCGGAGCCGGCGGGACCACCCTGTCGGCCGTCATCGCCGCCGACCCCGAAGGTGAGCTCGGGTCCGCGGCCGTCGCCAAGTTCGGCCCCGCCCTGCCGTTCCTCCTGAAGGTCCTCGCCGCCGGCGCCCCCCTCTCCCTCCAGGTCCACCCCGACCTCGCCCAGGCGAAGGCCGGGTTCGAGGACGAGGAGCGCCGCGGCGTCCCGATCGACGCGGGCCACCGCAACTACAAGGACGCCAACCACAAGCCCGAACTGATCTGCGCCCTCACCCCCTTCGACGGCCTGTGCGGCTTCCGCCGGCCGGCCGAGGCCGCAGACCTCCTCGAAGGGCTGGGCGTCGACTCCCTCAAGCCGTACGTCGACCTCCTGCGCGCCCACCCCGAGGAGGCGGCCCTGCGCGAGGTCCTCACCGCCGTCCTCACCGCCGACCGCGCGGAGATGGCCCACACCGTCGCCGAGACCGCGGCCGCCGCCGAGCGCCTCGGCGGCCCGTACGCCCCGTACGCGGGCCTGGTCCACGACTACCCGGGCGACCCGGGCGTGATCGCGGCCCTGCTCCTCAACCACGTGCGGCTCCAGCCCGGCGAGGCCATGTTCCTCGGCGCCGGCATCCCGCACGCCTACCTCGACGGCCTCGGCGTCGAGCTGATGGCCAACTCGGACAACGTGCTGCGCTGCGGGCTCACCCCCAAGCACGTCGACGTCCCCGAACTGCTGAAGGTCGTCGTCTTCGAGCCCAGCGCCCCCGGTGTCCTGCGCCCCGAGGGTGACGGCGAGGAGGTCTACGAGACCCCCATCGACGAGTTCCGCCTCTCCCGCTTCGCCCTGGCCGCCGGCGGCGCGCCCCGCGCCGTCCCCGAGGCCACCCCGCAGATCCTGCTCTGCACCGCGGGCCGGTGCACGGCGAGTTCGGCCCGCTCCGGCGAACTCGTGCTCGTCCCGGGTGAGTCGGTATTCGTCCCCGCGGGCGAAAAGGTCGAACTGTCCGGGAACGGCACGGTTTTCCGTGCCACCGTGGTCGTCTGACATGACGTCGGCCGCACGGGCAGCTGCAACAATGTGCGGCCGTAGCCAGTGGCCAGGAAAGGACACCCAGCACCCATGAGCGCGTCGGGCGGCACCAAGGCGATCGTGGCGGCACTCGCCGCCAACCTGGCCATCGCTGTGGCCAAGTTCGTGGCATTCCTCTTCAGCGGCTCCTCGTCGATGCTCGCGGAGAGCGTCCACTCGGTCGCCGACTCGGGGAACCAGGGCCTGCTGCTCCTCGGCGGCAAGAAGGCGAAGCGCGAGGCCACCCCGCAACACCCCTTCGGGTACGGGCGCGAACGCTACATCTACGCCTTCCTCGTCTCCATCGTCCTCTTCACGGTCGGCGGCCTCTTCGCCATCTACGAGGGCTACGAGAAGATCCACGACCCGCACCCCATCGACGCCTGGTACTGGCCCGTCGGCGTGCTCGTCTTCGCGATCGTCGCGGAGGGCTTCTCCTTCCGCACCGCGATCAAGGAGTCGAACGAGACCCGCGGCAGCCAGTCCTGGACCCAGTTCATCAGGAGCGCCAAGGCCCCCGAGCTCCCCGTGGTCCTGCTGGAGGACTTCGGCGCGCTCGTCGGCCTGGTCCTCGCCCTGTTCGGCGTCGGCCTCGCCCTGATCACCGGCGACGGCGTCTGGGACGGCGTCGGCACCGTCTGCATCGGCGTGCTGCTGCTCGTCATCGCCGTCGTCCTGGCCCTGGAGACCAAGTCCCTGCTGCTGGGCGAGTCCGCAGGCACCGCGGAGGTCGAGAAGATCAAGGCCGCGCTCGTCGACGGGGACACCGTCACCGGCGTCATCCACATGCGCACCCTGCACCTCGGCCCCGAGGAGCTCCTCGTCGCCGCCAAGATCGCCGTCCAGCACGACGACACCGCGACCGAGGTGGCCAACGCCATCAACGCCGCCGAGGCCCGCATCCGCGCCTCCGTCCCGATCGCCCGCGTGATCTACCTGGAGCCGGACATCTACAACCCCGAGGCCGCCAAGGCCGACGGCCGCTGACCCGACCGGCCGCCACCCGGTCGGCACCGGACACACGAAGGCCCCCGCAGCTCACCCGAGCCGCGGGGGCCTTCGCCGTGGGAACGGGGACGCTACGACTGCGCGTCGGAGCGCTCACCGGCCGTAGCCGCAGTCGCAGCAGCAGCCGCTGCCACGACCGGCTGGGACGGCGGCTCCGCCGGGGCCACCGGGGCGGCGGCCGCCTTCCGCGCCCGCCGGGACACGAGCCCCAGCACCGCGCCGGCCACCAGCACCAGCCCACCGCCCAGCTGCCCCCACACGGCCAGCTTCGCCATCGGGTACATCACGACCTTGGAGACGACCTTGTCCACCGGCACCGGACCGTTGTTCGCGTACTGCGAGCCGTCCGAGTTCATCCGGTTGTCGGCCATCAGGAACACCGACCCCTCGGGCACCGTCACGTCGAAGGCCACCGCCGACGGGTTCTTCCACTGCTCCAGGTAGGGCTCGTCCAGCGGATCGCCGTTGAGCACCAGGCGGTACTGGCCGGCGACCTTGCTGCTCGGCTTGTACCGGATGCGGTCCCCGCCCACGGCGATGACCCGGTTCATCTGCGTCTTCTGCAGGGACCACGGAACGGAGGCGAGGACGATGTCCCCCCGCCGCAGCTTCCCGTCCACCGGCTCCAGGTAGATGCTCTCCCCGTCGGTGTAGGTCGGCGCCATCTGCCAGCCGGCCGCCCTGCCCTCCGAGTAGTGCGCCGGAGGGTTCACGGCCTTCGCCACCGTCACCCCTCCGAGGATGACCGCACCGAGCACCAGCAGGACGATCGCCGCGATCCCGCGCCTGCGCCCTGACCTGTGTGTCATTTCGTCCCTTCCGATGTACCTGCCTTGCATCGTAGGTCGACGGCGACACGGCGAACGCCGCCGGGGCCCTGGTGCGCCAAGTCCGTACATACCGATTCGGACACTGCCCGCACGCCGCCGGGCCCCGTACCGAAGCGGTACGGGGCCCGGCGGGAGGACCGGCGCGGAGGCCGGCTAACGGATCTCGCGCAGCAGCTCCAGAACGGCCGGGCCGTCCGGCGCGGACCGCAGCCGCTCCCGGAAACCGCCGTCCATCAGCTTGCGCGACAGCAGCGCCAGGATCCGCAGGTGCTCGTCACCGGCCGCCGCCTCCGGAACCGCGATCATGAAGACCAGCCGGGCCTTCGTACCGTCCAGCGCACCCCACTCGATGCCCTCGCCGGACCGGGCGAAGCCCACCGTGGGGCGGGCGACCGCGTCCGTCTTGGCGTGCGGGATCGCGATCGACTCGCCGAGACCCGTCGTGCCCTGCGCCTCCCGGGCGAGCGCCACCCGTACGAGCTCCGCCACGTCGTTGACGTTGCCGGTGGTGGCGAGCATCTCGGCCATTTCCCGGATCGCCGCCTCCTTCGAGGCGGCCGCCAGCTCCGTCTTGACCGTCCGCTCCGTCAGATAGCCGGACAGCACCTCCGCCTCCTCGGCGGGCGCGGCGGCCGGCGAAGAGGCCGGGGCCACGGCCGTACCGCCCGCCCCGGCACCGGCAGCCGCTCCGACGAGCACGGGCTCGGGCACCGCCGGCGCGGCCGGCGCACCGGCCCGGCGCTCCTTGCGGCCCTTGATCTCGATGAGGGTGTTGGTGGTCAGCGCGGTCACCACCGTGCCGATGGCGATCGCCATGAAGAACATCGCCACACCACTGACGGCGCCGAACAGCGAGACGACCGGACCGCCGTGCGGCACGGAGTTCTCCACCCCCGCCACACCGGCCACCGCACCGGCCACCGCGCCACCGAGCATGTTCGCGGGGATGACCTGCGCCGGCCGCGCCGCGGCGAAGGGGATGGCCCCCTCCGAGATGCCGAAGAAGCCCATGAACAGGGCCGCCATGCCGGCCTCCCGCTCCTGGTCGGTGTAGAGCCCGCGGCGCAGCAGCGTCGCCAGGCCCTGTCCGAGCGGCATGACCGGGATCGCGGCGGCGGCCATGCCCATGACCGCGTTGTTGGTGCCGATGAGGCCCACGGCCACGAGGAAGGCGGTCTTGTTGACGGGCCCGCCCATGTCGAAGGCGATCATCAGTCCGATGAGGGCGCCGAGGAGGACGGCACTGGAGCCGGTCATCCCGTTCAGCCAGTCGGTCAGGTGCGTGAAGACCCAGGAGATCGGCTGCCCGATGACGTAGATGTAGAACAACCCGAGGGCCAGCGTCGACACGATCGGGATCACGATGATCGGCATGATCGGCCGGACGAACCGGGGGACCCTGACCTTCTTGATCCACACGACCAGGTAGCCGGCCAGGAAACCGGTGGCGATGGCGCCGAGGAAGCCCGCGTTCGCGTCCGCCCCGTAGATGTTCACGGCGTCGGCGGCCAGGAACCCGCCGATCATGCCCGGCACGAGCGCGGGCCGGTCACCGAGGGCGTGGGCGATGTAGCCCGAGAAGATCGGCAGCATCAGCTTGAAGCCGAGCCCGCCCAGCTGGTTGACGTAGAACCAGAACGAGTCCTTGTCGAACTCGATGCCCTTGGGCGTGGTGTGCCCGCCCAGCGCGATCGAGACGGCGAGCAGCAGACCGCCCACGACGACGAACGGGATCATGTGGGACACGCCGTTCATCAGCGCCTTGTACGCGACCCCGCGCTCCCGGCCACCGCCCGCGGCCACCGCGGCCGTCCCTTCCTGCACCGGCGCCGTCCGCACCCGCTCGATCAGCTCCTCCGGCCGGTGGATACCGTCCGCGACGCCCGTGGACAGGACCCGCTTGCCCGCGAACCGGGCCCGATCGACCTCCTTGTCGGCGGCGATGATGATCCCGTCCGCCTCCCTGACATCGTTGTCAGAGAGCACGTTCTCCGCCCCGATGGAGCCCTGCGTCTCCACCTTCATGTCCACGCCGAGTTCGGCGGCGGCCTGCTGGAGCTTCTCGGCGGCCATGTAGGTGTGCGCGATCCCCGTGGGGCACGCGGTGACGGCGAGCAGCTTCCGCCGCCCGGCGCCGTCCCCAACCCCGCCACCGGGAGAGCCGGCCGTAGTACTCACGTGGAATCTCCTTCGCGCCAGGGGGTCGGTCCAACGGCATCCTCCCCCACGCAAGGAGTGGATCAAAAGTCCGAAAGGCCCCGAACCTTCCGCCGGACGGCCCGAAAACGAGCCGGGACAACTCCCCCTGCGGGCTGGGGCCCGCTGCGCCGATCGGTGTAGATTCGTCATCAGTGTCAGGCGTCGCTGCTGATGGCGGTCGGGCGGTCCCCGGGACCGGCCGAGGGGAGAGAGGGCCCCGCGACGGACTGTGCTCGGCGCACCGGCTCGCCCGTGCGCGGCTCAGCCGTACCCACCTCTCGACCCATGAGGAGCACCACCCATGGACTTCAAGGTCGCCGACCTTTCCCTTGCCGCCTTCGGCCGCAAGGAGATCACCCTG
>NZ_JZWV01000246.1 GCF_000966975.1 Streptomyces katrae
CGTCGCCCTCGGCGCCGACGTCCGCTGGGCCTCCTGCAACATCTTCTCCACCCAGGACCACGCGGCCGCCGCCATCGCCGTCGGCCCGAACGGCACCCCGGAGAACCCGCAGGGCGTCCCCGTCTTCGCCTGGAAGGGCGAGACGCTGGAGGAGTACTGGTGGTGCACGGAGCAGGCGCTGACCTGGCCGAACACCCCGA
Organism: Streptomyces katrae; assembly: GCF_000966975.1. Taxonomy (GTDB): domain Bacteria; phylum Actinomycetota; class Actinomycetes; order Streptomycetales; family Streptomycetaceae; genus Streptomyces; species Streptomyces katrae. The sequence continues at coordinate 201 of NZ_JZWV01000246.1, forward strand.
CCGGCGGCCCGAACATGATCCTCGACGACGGTGGTGACGCCACCCTCCTCGTCCACAAGGGCGTCGAGTTCGAGAAGGCCGGCGCGGCCCCGGACCCGTCGACGGCGGACTCCGAGGAGTACGGCCACATCCTGACCCTCCTCAACCGCACGCTCGCCGAGTCCCCCCAGAAGTGGACCCAGCTCGCCTCCGAGATCCGCGGCGTGACGGAGGAGACCACCACGGGTGTCCACCGTCTCTACGAGATGATGGCCGAGGGCACGCTGCTGTTCCCGGCGATCAATGTGAACGACGCGGTGACGAAGTCGAAGTTCGACAACAAGTACGGCTGCCGTCACTCGCTGATCGACGGGATCAACCGTGCGACCGACGTCCTGATCGGCGGCAAGGTCGCGGTGGTCTGCGGTTACGGCGATGTCGGCAAGGGCTGTGCGGAGTCGCTGCGCGGCCAGGGCGCCCGTGTGATCGTGACGGAGATCGACCCGATCTGCGCGCTGCAGGCGGCGATGGACGGCTACCAGGTCGCCACGCTGGACGACGTCGTGGAGATCGCCGACATCTTCGTGACGACGACGGGCAACAAGGACATCATCATGGCCTCGGACATGGCCAAGATGAAGCACCAGGCGATCGTGGGCAACATCGGCCACTTCGACAACGAGATCGACATGGCGGGCCTGGCCCGGATCGAGGGCATCGTCAAGGACGAGGTCAAGCCGCAGGTCCACACCTGGACGTTCCCCGACGGCAAGGTCCTGATCGTGCTGTCCGAGGGCCGTCTGCTCAACCTGGGCAACGCGACCGGTCACCCCTCGTTCGTGATGTCGAACTCCTTCGCGGACCAGACCCTCGCGCAGATCGAGCTGTTCACCAAGCCCGAGGAGTACCCGACCGACGTGTACGTGCTGCCCAAGCACCTGGACGAGAAGGTCGCCCGTCTCCACCTCGACGCCCTCGGCGTCAAGCTGACCACGCTGCGCCCCGAGCAGGCGGAGTACATCGGCGTCAAGGTCGAGGGCCCGTACAAGCCCGACCACTACCGCTACTGA
>NZ_JZWV01000247.1 GCF_000966975.1 Streptomyces katrae
CAAGGTCGAGGGCCCGTACAAGCCCGACCACTACCGCTACTGACCGCGGGGGACACCGTGGACACCATCGTGGAGACCGCCCCGGACACGGCCGCGGACGACACCGCCGCCGGGGCGCGGGACCCGTGGCTCCCGGACCTGCTGCTGCGCACCGAACGGGACGTTCTGATCCCGCTGCTGCGCCGCACGCCCGAGGCCGCGTTCGGGCTGCGCACCGCCTGCCCGGGCTGGACCGCCCGGGACGTCCTCGCCCACTGCGCGGCGGCCCTCGTACGGATCGTCGAGGGCCGGCTGGAGGAAGGGGTCTTCCTCCCCGCCGCCAACGCCGCCGACGTGGCCGAGCGCGCGGACTGGCCGGTGGGGCGGATCGTGGACGAGCTGGAGCGCGGGTTCAGCGAGGCCGGCCCCGTCATCGCCGCCGGCGACGGCAGGCTGGACGCGGTGGCCCTGGGGGAGTGGATCCACGCGGGCGACGTCCGCGAGGCCTTCGGGGAGCCGGGCGCGTACGCGGGGAACAGCCTGGCGCTCGCCCTGCCCCTGTTGCAGGTCACCAGCCGCAAACGCGAAACGCCCCGGCTGATCGCCGACATCGACGGTCACACCGGAGCGCTGGAACTGGGCAACGAGGTGGACGGCCGGCCCCCGGCCCGGTTCAGCGGCGACGCGGCGACGCTGATCCGGCTCTACTCGGGCCGTCCGCTGGTCGCCACCCGTTACGAACTGGCGGGCGCGACCGAAGGGGAACTGCTCATCTACCGGTGAGACGGGTGAGACGGGTGAGACGGGTGAGACCGGTGGACCGGTGAGCCCAAGGACGGCCGCCCGGGCCGCAACCCGGCCCGGGCAGCCGCTCAGCCGTCGATCTGCACCACCTGGAAGGCCTCCGCCATCCGCCCGGCGGGCAGCCCCGCCGCCCGGGCGTGGTCGCCCAGCCAGTCCCGCAGCAGCCCCGCCAGATCGTCGAAGTGGGCGGTCTGCGAGGTGTGGATGCGCAGCGCCTCCACCTTCCGGTCGAAGACCGGGGTGACGTCGACGTACTGGTTCGGGGTCGGGCCGGTCATCAGCCACAGCTCGGGCACGATCCACGGCTCCAGCCCCTCCTCCTTCAGCAGGGACGGGTGGGCGAAGGGGTTGCGCGCCTCGGGGTAGATCGCCCGCAGCGCGGCGTCGCCCACCGCGCGGTGGTCGGGGTGCAGATCGGCGATGCGGGACCAGTTGATCTCCGGGCTGGGGATGACGGCCCGCTGCGGACGCACCTCCCGGATCACCCGGCACAGGTCGCGGCGCAGCTCCACGCTCGGCTCGACATAGCTGTCCTCGTAGCCGAGGAAGCGGACGTCGTCGACGCCGCTGCGCTTGGCCGAATGGACCTGCTCGGCCCGGCGGAGGTCGCCCATGGCCTGGCGGGGGAGCCGTTCGTCGTAGCCGCCGGCGCCGCCGTCCGTGACGATGCAGTACGTCACGCGCTGCGTGCCCTGCGCGATCCACCGCATGACCGTCCCGCTGACGCAGAACTCGATGTCGTCCGGGTGCGCGGCCACGACCAGCAGGGATTCCGGTGCGCTGCGGTCAATGAGATTGGTCGCGAAGTGTTCCATGCGATCAGCCTGTTGGGCCCGGCCGTGGCCCGCAAGGCAGCCCCTTTGGCGTACTCGCGACATGTCGCCTCTACGCCACGCCGGGCCTTCACCGCACCACATCGCTCAGGAGCCACGCGTGCGTGGGAAGCGGAGGCGTCGTCATGTGCAGGATCTTCGGCTCCCTCTCGGCCGCGCCGGCCCGCCCCGACCCGGCCGAACTCGCCGCCGTCTCGTCCCGGCAGCGGCACGGCGGCCCCGACGAGCACCGGGTGCTGAGCGGACCCGGCTGGTCGCTCGGCTGCGACCGGCTCGCCGTGACCGATCCGCGCGGCGGGAGCCAGCCGTACCG
>NZ_JZWV01000248.1 GCF_000966975.1 Streptomyces katrae
CAGCCGTACCGGCTCGCGCACCTGCCGGGCATCACGGCCGTGCTGAACGGGCAGATCCACAACCACACCGAGCTCCGGCGTGAACTCGCCGCCCGCGGCCACCGGTTCCCCGACCGCTGCGACGGCACCCTGCTGCCCGCGCTGTACGCGGAGCACGGGCCGGACTTCGCGCGGCGCCTCGACGGGATGTTCGCCGTCGCCGTCCTCGACCTGCGCGCCGAGCCCCGGCTGGTCCTCGCCGTCGACCCCCTCGGGATCAAGCCCCTCCACCACCACCAGGGCCCGGACGGAACGTTCCGCTTCGCCTCGGAGATCCCCGCCCTGCTGGCCTTCGACGGAGTGCGGACCGCCCCGCGCGAGGACAGCCTCGACACCGTCCTGTCCCTGCGCAGCCCGGTCTCCTCCCACACCGCCCTGGAGGGCATCGGCCTGCTGCCGCCCGGCGCGACCGCCGTCGTACGGCCCGGCCGGGCTCCCGTCGTACGGCGCAGACCCCCCGCGCGGGAGGCTCCGGAACCGGCCGGCGGGGACGTCCGGGACCTGCTGCGCGGTGAGGTGCGGCGCCTCGCCCGGGCCGACGTGCCCGTGTGCGTCCTCACCAGCGGCGGGCTCGCCTCCGGTCTGGTCACGGCCCTGGCCGCCGAGTACGCCCGGGAGACCGGCGCACCCGCCCCGCACACCTTCCACCTCGGCCTGCGCGGCCGCTGGCCCGGCGCCGAGCACACCCGGGCCCGCCAGGTCGCCCGGCACACCCGCACCGTCCACCACGAGGTCGCCCTGGACCCGGCCGAACTGCCCTCGCTGCTCACCCGGACCACCCGCCACCTGGGGCAGCCCGACGCCGACCCCGCCGCCCTGGCCGCCTACGCCCTCTTCCGTGCCGTCCGGCAGGCCGGATACACCGTCGCCCTGACCGGAGACGGCGCCGACGAGCTGTTCGGCGGCCCCGCCCGGCTGCACGCGGCCTCCTCGGCGCCCTCCGGCCCGGACTGGGCGGCCTCCTACACCGACGCCCTGGGCGCCGCGCCCCGGATGCTCCGCGCATGGCTGTACACGCCCGCCTACCGGGCCCACCTCGCCGAGACGGGATCGGCCGCCGACCGCGTCGAACGGGAGCTGCGCTCCTGCCCGGACGGCGACCGGACCGCCGCCGTCACCGCGTTCGAGACCCGTTGGCGGCTGCCCGCCGGCCCCCTGCGCCGGGCCGACCACCTGGGCATGGCCTGGGCCGTCGAGGCCAGGATGCCGTTCTGCCGCCCCAGCGTCGCCGCGTACGCCCGCACCCTCGCGCCCACCGGCCCGCACGACCGGCGGCCCCTGTACGGGGCCGGCCGTGAACTGCTGCCGAAGGCCGTCGCGCTGCGGGCCCGGCAGCCGTCCGGGCTGCCCGTCGCCGAGCTGATCGCCCCCGGCGGCCCGCTGCTGGATCCCGTACGCGAACTGCTGTCCCCGCAGCGGCTGGCGCGGGCCGGACAGGTCCGGCCCGAACGGGTCCGGGCCCTGCTGGCCCGGCAGCTGGAACACCCCTCGGAACGCGACGCGCTCGCGCTGTGGGCGCTGGCCGCGCACGAGCTGTGGACCGAGGTGGTCCGGGGCATGCGCGTGCCCCGGGACACCGCCGCCTGAACGGCCGTACGGAGCACGGGCCGGGCCCGGCCGACCGGCCGGTACCTCCTGGCGTATCCACGCAACGGCGTGAACGCGCACCCATATACCAGACCGTGCGGTTCGTTTCTCTGTCACGCTGGAACGGCACCCCGGGCTTCCCGGCGGCCGGGCAGCGGCCCGCCCGCCCCGAGCGCTCACCCCGTGCCCAAGCCCCGCTGCGTACTGCGCACCACAACGTCAAGGAGGTCCCATGAGCACCCCCGTATGGATCACCGCGACCCCACCGGCCACCCACGGCGAACTGCACGTCGGACACCTCGCGGGCCCCTACGTCGCGGCGGACGTCCTGTCGCGCTACCTGAGGGCCGAGGGCGAGCCCGTGCTGTTCACCACGGGCACCGCCGACCACAACAGCTCCGTGCACGCCCGCGCCCTGCGCGCGGGCCGCAAACCGGAGGAGGTCGCGGAGGGCTACCGGGCCGCGATCACCTCCGACTGGCTGCGCTCGGGCGTGGAGTTCGACCATGTCGTGCGCCCGCGCCAGGACAAGGGCTACGGACGCTGGCTCGCGGACCTCTTCCGGCGCCTGCACGCCGAGGGCGTCATCGCCGCCCGCACCCGCCTCACCCCGTACTGCGAGTCCTGCGAGCGCTGGCTCCACGGCGCCCACGTCCGCGGCACCTGCCCGCACTGCGCCGCCCCCAGCGACGGCGGCATGTGCCACGAGTGCGCCCGCCCCAACGACGGCGGCGACCTCCTGGAACCGCGCTGCGCCCAGTGCGGCTCCACGGCCGTGCCCCGGCGCTGCCGCCGGCTCTACGTCCCGCTGGAGCCGCACCGGGACGCCCTCGCGGAGTACTGGGCCGGCACGGGCCTGCCGCCGCGCCTGGCCGCGCTCTGCGAGTCCCTCGTCGAGGACGGCCTGCCCGACATCGCGGTGGCCCACCCCGCCGAGTGGGGGCTGCCCGTCCCGGTCGACGGCTTCCCCGAGCACCGCATCGACGGCTGCTTCGAGGCCGCCGCGATGCACCTGTTCGGCTACGGGGACCAAGCCCTGCCCGAACGGGCCATCCACTTCTGCGGGTTCGGCCACGCCTTCTGCCACGCCGTGCTCTTGCCGGTCCTGCTCTTCGCCCAGGGCGTCAAGCTGCCGCAGCACTTCTGCGTCAACGAGGCGTACGTCGTCGAGGACGAGGCCCTGGTCTGGGGCTCCGGCCAGAAGGCCTGGGCCCTGGACCTGATCACCGAGTACGGATCCGACACGCTGCGCCGGCACGTCCTGCAGGCCCGTCCGCTGGGCCGGCGCACGGAGTTCCGGCCCGAGCGGCTCGCCGCCGCCCGCCGGGAGCTCGACGAGAGCTGGAACAGCTGGCTGTCGAGGCTGTTCGCGGCCGTCCGGGAGGAGTGCGCCGGGCTGGCCCCGGCGGCCCTGCCCGGCGGCGCCGGCTGGGAGGTGCTGGAACGGCGGCTGCTGCGCGGGGTGGAGGACCTGCGCGAGGCCTACTCGCCCGAGTCCTTCGACCCCCGCAGGGCGGTCGCCCTGCTCGACGAGATGGTGCGTTCGGCGGCCGACTTCGGCCACGTCAACGCGCACGAGGCACACCGGCCCACGGCCGACAGCCGCCACCTCCCGGCCCTCGCGGCGCAGCTGGCGGTGGCCCGGGCGCTCGGGGCCTGGGCGCGGCCGGTGATGCCGGAGGGAGCGGACCGGCTGTCCGCCGCCCTCAAGGCGCAGCCGNGTGGGA
>NZ_JZWV01000249.1 GCF_000966975.1 Streptomyces katrae
GGCGGGCCGGTTTCGGCGGCGGCCCTCGTCCCGCCCGCCCCGGGCACCCGGCTGGCCCCGACCTCCGGTCCGGTCTTCGGCTTCTGACCGGACCGGGACGGTGCCGCCGCCCCCCCCACACACACACGGCGGTACTTCCCGCACCACGGAACCACCCGCACCAAGGCACCACCCGTACCACAGCGAGACGACCACCCTCCTTCGCCGCGTGACCGCGCGCCGGTCACCCGGCGGTGCGGGGCGCGCGGCCTCTCCCCGTTGGAGTTCCACGTGTCCCTGCGCGTCGCCATGCTCAGTGTCCACACCTCACCGCTGCACCAGCCCGGCACCGGGGACGCGGGCGGCATGAACGTCTACATGGTCCAGCTCTCCCGCGCCCTCGCCGAACAGGGCGTCGAGGTGGACCTGTTCACCCGGTGCCGGGGCGAGGAGCACCCGGACCCGGCCGGCCTGGGCCCCGGGGTCCGGGTGCGGCACCTGGAGGCCGGACCGCGCGCGCCGCTGCCCAAGGAGGACATGCCCGCCCTGGTGGTGCCGTTCTCGCTGGCGCTGTTGAAGGAGGAACGGCGCTACGACCTGGTGCACTCGCACTACTGGCTCTCCGGGCAGGCCGGCCGCATCGCGGCGGCGGGCTGGCGGATCCCGTTCGTGCACACCGCCCACACCCTGGCCCGGGTCAAGAACGCCGCCCTCGCAGAGGGCGACGCCCCCGAGCCGGAGCTGCGGATCCGCGGCGAGCACCAGGTCGTCGGCTCCGCCGACCGGCTGATCGCCAACACCGGCGACGAGGCCCGGGCGCTGTGCGAGCTGTACGGGGCCGACGCGCGCCGCACGCGGATCGTCCGGCCGGGCGTGGACCTGGCCACCTTCGGCCCCGGCCGGGGGAGGGCGGCGGCGCGGGCCCGGCTGGGGCTGCCGGCCGACGCGTTCATCCCCCTGTACGCGGGCCGCATCCAGCCCCTCAAGGGGCCCGACGTGATGGTCCGCGCGGTCGCCGCACTTCTGGAGCGGGCCCCGCACCTGCGCGGGCGGACCCTCGTCCCGGTGGTGGGCGGCAACTCGGGCGCCGGACCGCGCGGCGAGGCCTGGGAACTCGCCCGGGAGCTGGGGGTCTCGGAGGTGCTGCGGCACCACCCGCCCGTACCGCAGCGGGAGCTGGCGCTGTGGTACCGGGCGGCGGACGTGCTGATGGTGCCCTCGCGCAGCGAGTCCTTCGGGCTGGTCGCGCTGGAGGCGCAGGCGTGCGGGACCCCGGTGCTGGCCTCCGCGGTGGGCGGGCTGCCGACCGCGGTACGGGACGGGGTGACGGGCGTGCTCGTCCCCGGCAACGATCCGGCGGAGTACGCCCGGAGACTGCTGTGGTTCGCCGAACACCCCGGGGAGGCCGAGGTGATGGGCCGGGCGGCCGTCTCCCACGCCCGGAACATGAGCTGGCGCGGCGCGGCCGCCCGGACCCTGGAGGTCTACCGGGACGTACTGCGCGAGGAGGGCGCGCGACCGGGCCCGGACATGAGTGAGGCAGGAGCGGCGGCACGCTCCTGCCTCGCCGACACCTCTCCCCTGGAGGGCCGAGAAGGCCGGAATTCCACCCTAGCAGCACTTTTGAGCTGACCAAAGATACGCAAGCGTAACATCTTCATGAACTCCTTCAGATCCGCCTCAGGTGCGCTATAGGGAACTGGCCCGCCCCCGGAATCCGTACGACAATAGAGAGGTCTTCGCAGGAATACCGGCGGCACGGATCCGCGGAGACCGAATCGATGTTTCGCAATTCCTGGAGGAATCATGTCCGCTGCGCACACCGTCACCGTCCGCCCGCTCTGTACGATCCGCAACAACGGCAACGGCTGGGACTGAACAACCGTTCAGAGCAGCGGATCCTGCCCCGCGATCGCCCGTCCGGGCGGTCGCGGGGTTTTTCGTTGCGCAATTCCGGCCCCTCGCCGGACCCTGATGAATGGCCCCTGAATCAATCCAGCCAGCCGAGCCGTTGTGCGCGCACTCCGGCTTCGAAACGGCTGGACGCCCCCATTTCCTGCATCAGCTCGGAAAGCATGCGGCTCACCGTCCGCAGGGAAACTCCCAGGGTCCGGGCGACCTTTTCGTCCTTCATTCCCGATGCCAGCATTTTCAGCGCGGCCCGCTGCTGTTCGGTCAGTCCGTCGCCGCCGAGTTCCGGCGCCACGTCGTCGCCATAGGGCGTCGCCGCGTGCCAACAGTGCTCGTACAGCGCCAGATAGGAGCGGACGAGCGCCGGCCCGCGGGCGAGGATCGCACCCGCCGACCGGTCCTCGGGGTGCACGGGCAGGACGGCGAACTGCTGGTCCGCGATGATCATGTTCATCGGGACGGCGGGGGAGAGCCGGATCTCCACCCCCGCCTCGACCCGGCGCCGGAGCATCTCCACCGCCTCGGGCGAGGTGGTGATCCGCTGGTGGTAGATGGCGCGGATGCGCACCCCGTTGTCGATCTGCCGGCGGTCCCGGCTGAGCACCCGGTCCGCGACCTCCCGTACCAGGGCGGTCACGTGCATGGACGTCAGGTCGTGGCGGATGACGTCGGTGATGTCCTCCAGCACCTGCTGGATCCGCCCGTAGTCGTGGAGGATCTCCACCTCGACCTCGGAACCGCTCAGCGCACCGGGCCGCAGGAACCTTCCGACCAGCGTCTCCAGCGCACTGTACGCGCGGTCCGACTCGTCCAGGTGCTCGCGCAGCCGCTCCCGCTCGCGCTGCAGCATCCGCAGCAGGGCGATCTCGGGATCGACGGCAGCTCCTCGAAGGCGTCATTGAGGTTGGACACCCCGCGCAGGCGCAGCTCCTGATAGAGGGCCAGCACCTTGTCGGCCGACTGGATGCCGTCCCTGCCATCGCCCGTTGCCATCGCGAAGCGACCCCCTCGTCTTACGAATCGACAGTCACACTTTGGCACATGCCAATGCGGGACCCACCGTCCCCCCGTTTCGGATGTGACGGGGGTCACTCGACGTCTCTGAGGTGCGGGCCTGCACCACCGGCCGGCCCGGAACGGCCGAAGCGCCCGACTCCCCGACGAGGAAGGGGAGGCGGGCGCGAAGAGTGCGGGGTCAGTCCCGCGGGGTGCTCAGGCAGTCGGGGCACAGCCCCTTGAAGACGACCTCCGCGGCCCCCTCCATCCGCCAGGCGGGGAGCGCGCCGCGGGGCGGCCGCGGCACTTCGGCTTCGACGTTGTCCACCCGGCCGCAGCCCACGCACAGCGCGTGCTGGTGCGGCGGACCGGAGATCTCGAAGACCGCGGGCAGACCGGGGCGGTCGAACTTCGCCGCCAGGCCCGTCTCCAGGAAGTGCCGCAGCATCTCGTACACGGCCTGGCTGGTGAGGGTCCCGAGCCGCTCGCGGGCGGCGGCCGTGATGGACTCGACGTCCATGTGACCGCCCGCCGCCAGGACCTGGAGCACTTCCAGGCGCGGCCCGGTGACCCGCAGTCCCACGTCGCGGAGGCGCTGAATCACTGCCTCGCGGCCGGTCGACTCCTCCACGACAGCCATCACTGCGCCACCATCCGCCATCTGGTCCACTCAAACCTTTGGGGGCATCGTACCTCTTGCGAGTCCTTCTCGAGCGGGAGGAACGGAAAGGGGCGGGGGAGGGCCGTCAGCCCGCCGTCCGGCACACGAGCAGGACGCTCTCGGTCCGCCCGTCCAGCCGGTGGGTGCGGCGCCGTTCCACCCGCAGGCCCGCCGCCTCCAGCTCGGCGCGCAGGCCCTCCGCATCGATGATCCACTTCTCGGTGCTGCGCACCACCCGCTCGGTGCGCACCTTGCCCGTGCGCACCGAGTGATAGGTGATCCGCTCGCTCATCGCGTCCAGGTCGAAGACCTGCCGGGCGACGGTCCACTCCTCGACCCCGTCGAACCGGGGCACTTGGAAGGCCCAGGTGCGCCGGGGCTCCTCGGACAGCCCGCGCAGTCCGTGCGCGGTGAAGTCGAGGGCCAGGGCGCCGCCCGGCTCCAGGCGCCCGGCGATCTCCCGCAGCAGCCCGGGGCGGGCGTGCGGCGGCACGGCCGAGACCATCGTCCCGGCCAGCAGGGCCAGCCGGTACCTGCCCCGCAGCCGCAGCTCCGCCAGATCGGCCCGGGTGGTGACCAGCAGCCGGGAGACCTGCGGGCCGATCCGCCGGCCCCAGGCCCGCAGCCGCTCCAGGCTGGCCGCGTCCCGGTCCACCGCCTCCACGTGGAAACCCTGCCGGGCGAACGGGACGGCCAGGCGCCCGGCCCCGCAGCCCAGGTCCAGGACCGGGCCGCCGCAGCGGCGCGCGAGGCCCAGGTAGCGGACGATGTCCGCGCTGTGCGGGCCCAGCAGGGCGTCGTGCAGCCAGGAGGTGTCCTCGTCCGCCGGAGCGGCCGACTCCAGGCCGGGCAGGCAGTCCGCCGGGAGCAGCACGGCCCCGCCCGCGTGCGCGGGGAACCGGGAGGCCTCCGGTGCGGGCGGCGGGACCGGTGCGAACGCGGCGGGCACGACCGGCATGACGGGCAGGGAAGTGCCGCTCGGTGTGTGCATCGCTCCTCCAGGGGCTCGCTCGGTCCAGCCGTCCGGGGCGGGGCTCCCGTGCCGCCGGGACCGCGCCGCTGAGGAAATCCTGTCCCGCGGACGGCTGCCGGTGCCAGCGTTGAGGGCTGCGTGAACACGCGATGGCGTGGATCTGCCACGGCCCCGCGCAGGCGGGGCGCAGGTGTCAGAGCGCGCGGCCGAGCCGGACCGGGGTGAGGGCGGTGAACCCGTGGCGGGCGAAGAACGACAGGGCCGGGGTCGATTCGGCGGGGAGGGTGATCCGCTGGGACACCGCGCCGTGCGTCCGCATCCGCTCGCCGGCGGCCGCCAGCAGGGCCGAACCGACCCCCTGCCGGCGGCGGCCCGGGGTGGTGCACAGGGCGTAGAGCTCCCCCTCGGAGGTGACCGGGACCCCGCCCGACACCGCTCCGACGACGGTCCCGTCCGCGTCGGTGGCGACCAGCCAGCCGAGCCAGGCGGGCGCACCGCCGGGAATTCCAATTTCCGCGCGAATGCGCGGGAGCGAGCAATGGTCGGACAGCAGCCGGCCGACGCGCATTTCGCCGAGGAGGCTGTCGTAGTCCTCGCGTATGGCCGCGGCGAGGAGCCGGGAAATCGCCGCGGCGTCCCCCGGAACTGCCATCCGCACGTCAGCCAGCAGCATCTATCCCCCACCTCTCACAGCACCGGTCCTGAGCCCGCACGGGCCCACAATAGCGGCCAATTCGAGTGGTGGGGGTCGGGCGCAAATCTACGAATTGGCTTAGTAAATAGCCGGGTTGGGTGACCGCCTATCAACTGGTCCAGCAACAGAGCGCGATCAGCGGGAGGATGGCGGACGCCGCGGCGGCCACCGCGAAGAGCCCGCGCAGCACCGGAAGCCCCGCCCGGCGCGGTCCCAGGATGCGCCGCATCCGCACCGCCGCCGACGGGCCACCCGCCGCGAACGCCTTGTGCGGCGCGTGCCCGGTCGCCAGCGCGTACAGGGCCGTCGCCAGCGCATCGCTCGAACAGCCGCGCAGCGCCCGGTCGTCGGCGGCCATCTCCAGCAGCAGCGGCACAGCGGCACCGTCCGCCCGCCGATCCGGGCCAGCGGCAGCCGCCGGAACACCGACGCGTACGCTCCGGCGGCCGCCACCATCAGATGGTGACGGCCGCCGATGTGCGCCCGCTCGTGCGCGAGCGCGGCGGCCAGCTCCTGCTCCGACAGCACCTCCAGGGCCCCGGTCGAGACCACCACCCGGCGCGAACGCCCCGGCAGGCAGTACACCGCCGGGCGCGGGTCCTCCAGTACCGTCACCCCCAGCCGCCGGTCGTACCGGCCCACCAGCCGCAGCAGTTCCGCGTGCCGGGTACGGGCCCGGCGCGCCCGCGCCAGCTCCCGTACGAAACCGGTACCGGGCACCGCCAGCACCGCGAGCGCCGCCAGCGCGGCCAGGGCCTCGCGCGGGGTCGCGTCGAGGACCCGGCCGGGGGAGGGCGGGTCCAGCGTGAGGGCCATGTCGACCAGCCGGTGACTGGTCTGCGCGGGCAGCAGCAGCTGGGCCGGAAGCATCGCCGTCGACGCCGCGAACAGGGCGCCGCACAGGATCCACACGGCCAGCCCCAGCCGGGGCGCCTGCTGCGCCCACACGGCGCGGACCAGCATCCAGGGCAGCACCAGCCCGGTGACCAGGGCGAGCCCCAGCGGCGGCAGTACGTGATGGTTCACAGGGCCTCGCCCCCCGCACCGGACGGGCGTTCCGAGCGGGCGGCCCGCAGGGCCTCGTCCAGCGCCTCCACGTCCTCGTGGGACATCCGCTCCACGAACCGCAGCAGCGTGGCCCGTCGGTCCTGGCTGTCGCCGAGCGCGTCCTGCATGAGCGCCGCGGTGTACTCCTCGCGGCTGCGCACCGCCTGGTACATCCAGGCCCGGCCGGACTTCTCGCGGGTCAGCCACCCCTTGCGGTACAGGATGTCCGCCACGGTCATGACGGTGGTGTAGGCGACCTTGCGGCCGCGGTTGATGTCGTCGACGATCTCGCGGACGGAGGCGGGCCGTTCCCACTGCCACAACCGGTCCATGATCTCGGCTTCCAGCTCTCCCAGCCGGCGTACGCGCATGTCTCGTCGCCCTCCCCTCGGCAGCGGCTCATCGTACGGGCCCCCATCCGGGCGGGGGCATACCCCGGCCCGGTACACGGGCGCCGGGCGCGCGGGCGCCGCGAACGCCGAGAGCCCCTCCACACGTCCTTCGTGTGGAGGGGCTCACGGGCCCTGCGGCCGCCGGGCTACGCGCGGATCAGCCGGGCGATGGCCCTGCTCGCCTCACCGACCTTGACCCTCGCCCGGTCGCCGCCCTGGGCGATGGCCTCGGTGACGCAGCAGTTGAGGTGCTCGTCGAGCAGGGTCACCGCGCAGGACTGGAGTGCTGCCTTGATCGCGGACACCTGGGTGAGCACGTCGATGCAGTAGACGTCCTCGGCGACCATCCGCTGGACCCCGCGGACCTGGCCCTCGATCCGCCGCAGCCGCCGGATGACGTCTTCCTTCTGTTCCACGTAACCGGCCACGGGGGCTCCTCAGTTGGCGGCGGCCCTGAAGCCGCGCAGACGCAGGCTGTTGCCGACGACGAAGACCGAGGAGAAGGCCATGGCCGCTCCGGCGATCATCGGGTTGAGCAGTCCGGCCGCGGCGAGCGGCAGGGCGGCCACGTTGTAGGCGAAGGCCCAGAACAGGTTCGAGCGGATCGTGCCGAGCGTCTTGCGGGCCAGCCGGATGGCGTCGGCCGCGGCCCGCAGGTCGCCCCGGACCAGGGTCAGGTCGCCGGCCTCGATGGCGGCGTCGGTGCCGGTGCCCATGGCCAGGCCCAGGTCGGCCTGGGCGAGGGCGGCGGCGTCGTTGACCCCGTCGCCGACCATCGCGACGCTGCGCCCCTCGGCCTGGAGCCGCTTGACCACGTCCACCTTGTCCTGCGGCATGACCTCGGCGATGACCTCGTCGATGCCCACCTCGCGGGCCACGGTCTCGGCCACGGCCTTGTTGTCGCCGGTCAGCAGGATCGGGGTGAGGCCCAGGGCGCGCAGCCGGCGGATCGCCTCGGCGCTGGTGTCCTTGACGGCGTCCGCGACCTCCAGCACCGCGCGCGCCTCGCCGTCCCAGGCCACCGCGATCGCGGTGCGGCCGGCCGACTCGGCGTCGGACTTGGCCCGCTCCAGGTGCGGGGGCAGCTCCATCGCCCACTCGGCGAGCAGCTTGCCGCGGCCGACGAGGACGGCGTGGCCCTCGACGACGCCCTGGACGCCCAGGCCCGGGATGTTGGCGAAGTCCTCGGGGGCGGGCAGGGTCCCGACGCGGGCGGCGGCGCCGGCGGCGACGGCCTGGGCGATGGGGTGCTCGGAGGCGTGCTCCAGGGCTCCGGCCAGGCGCAGCACCTCGGTCTCGTCGGTGCCCTCGGCGGTGTGCACGTGCAGCAGGGTCATCTGGCCGGTGGTGACGGTGCCGGTCTTGTCCAGGACGATGGTGTCGACCTTGCGGGTGGACTCCAGGACCTCGGGGCCCTTGATCAGGATGCCGAGCTGGGCGCCGCGGCCGGTGCCGACCAGGAGGGCGGTCGGGGTGGCCAGGCCCAGGGCGCAGGGGCAGGCGATGATCAGGACGGCGACGGCGGCGGTGAAGGCGGCCGAGAGGCCGGAACCGGTGCCGAGCCAGAATCCGAGGGTGGCCAGCGCGATCGCGATGACGACGGGCACGAACACGGCGGAGATCTTGTCGGCGAGGCGCTGGGCGGCGGCCTTGCCGTTCTGGGCGTCCTCGACCAGCCGGGCCATGCGGGAGAGCTGGGTGTCGGAGCCGACCCGGGTGGCCTCGACGACCAGGCGGCCGCCGGCGTTGAGGGTGGCGCCGGTGACGGAGTCGCCGACGGAGACCTCCACGGGTACGGACTCGCCGGTCAGCATCGAGGCGTCGACGGCCGAGGAGCCCTCGACCACCGTGCCGTCGGTGGCGATCTTCTCGCCCGGGCGGACCAGGAAGCGGTCGCCGACCTGGAGGTCGGCCGTGGGCACGGTCACCTCGTGGCCGCCGCGCAGCACGGTGACCTCCTTGGCGCCCAGTTCCAGCAGCGCCTTCAGGGCGGCACCGGCCTTGCGCTTGGACTTCGCCTCGAAGTAGCGGCCGGCCAGGATGAAGGTGGTGACGCCGGCCGCCGCCTCCAGGTAGATGTTCCCGGCGCCGTCGGTGCGGGCGATGGTGAACTCGAAGGCGTGCCGCATGCCGGGGGTGCCGGCCGTGCCGAAGAACAGGGCCCACAGCGACCACAGGAACGCGGCGATCGTGCCCACCGAGATCAGGGTGTCCATGGTCGCCGCGCCGTGCTTGGCGTTGGTCCAGGCCGCACGGTGGAACGGCCAGGCCGCGTAGGTGACCACGGGCGCGGCCAGGGTCAGCGAGAGCCATTGCCAGAAGTCGATCTGCAGCGCCGGGACCATCGCCATCGCGATGACGGGCACGGTGAGGACGACGGCGGTGGTGAGCCGCTGGCGCAGCGGGGCCAGTTCGTCGGCCTCGGCCGGCGGCTCCTCCCCGGCGCCGGACGGGGCGGACGAGCGGGGCGGCGCGGGTTCGTGCGCGGTGTAGCCGGTGGCCTCGACGGTGGCGATCAGGTCCGCGACGGAGATGTCGGCGTCGGCGTCGAAGGTGACCTTGGCCTTCTCGGTGGCGTAGTTGACGGTCGCCTCGACGCCGTCCATCCGGTTGAGCTTCTTCTCGATGCGTGCCGCGCACGAGGCGCAGGTCATGCCGCCGATGGCGAGCTCGACCTGGGCGGCGCCGGGGGTGATGGTGGTCATGAGTGCTGCTCCTCGTTCGAGCGCGGGGCCGGTGCCGGGGCCCCCGGGGGAAGGCGGGGCCCCGGTGTCCGGGTGGGTCGTTGTCGGGGCGGGTGTCAGGCCCGGCCGGTGAGCTCGTAGCCGGCGTCGTCGACCGCCGCGGCGATCGCGGCGTCGTCCGGCTCGCCGGCCGTGGTCACGGTGACCACGCCGCCGTCCACGTCCACGTCCACCGAGAGGACCCCGGCGAGCGCGCCGACGGACGCGGTGATGGCGGTCCGGCAGTGTCCGCAGCTCATGCCGGACACGCGGTAGACGGTGGCGGTGCTGTCGACGACGGCGACGGTGGTCGTGGTCTCACCGTTGGAGGCGCAGGCGCCATCGGGGGAACAGCAGGAAGACATGGGCTTCTCCTTGATCGTGCAGTTTGTGCAGATACCCTCTGGGGGTATCCGGGCTGACTCCAGATATACCCCCCCTAGGTATCTGTACGCAAGAGTCTCCCGCGCTTGACTTGATACCCCCTGGGGGTATGGTGGAGATCCATTGAACCGCTGTACGCGGCACCTACGTCGTACGGGAGACCAGGCATGAACACCGGAGTGAAGATCACCGCCTTCGCCGCCGCACTCGCGGCGGCCTTCGGCGCCGCCTACGGGGTCGGGGCGGGTGTCGGCCCCGTGGGCGCGCCGGCCAGGACGGAGCACGCGAGCCACGCGACCCAGGCGAAGGCGCCCGCCGCGGAAGGCGGACACGGAGGCCACGGCCAGGCCACCGCCCAGGGGCCCGCCGCCGGCGGCCTCCAGGTCTCCGACGCCGGCTACACGCTGAGCCTGGACACCCCGCAGGTGGCCCCGGGCCAGAGCGAGCTCAGGTTCTCCGTCAAGGACGCCGCCGGGCGCAAGGTCACCGGGTACAAGACCGAACACGGCAAGGAACTGCACTTCATCGTCGCCTCGCGCGACCTGACGGTCTTCCGCCACCTCCACCCGGTGCGCGCCGAGGACGGCACCTGGTCCACCCCCGTCGACCTGCCCGCCGCGGGCGCCTACAAGGCCTTCGCCGACTTCGCCCCGTCGGCCGGGGACGCGAAGAACGTCACCCTGGGCGCCGACCTCACCGTCCCCGGCGCCTACGCGCCCAACCCGATGCCCCCGGTCGCGCCCACCGCCGAGGTGGACGGCTACCAGGTCTCCCTCGCCGGGACCCTCGACCCCGGCAAGCCCGGCGAGCTCAAGCTCGGCGTCAGCAAGGACGGCAAGCCCGTCACCGACCTGGAGCCCTACCTCGGGGCCTACGGACACCTCGTCGCCCTGCGCGACGGCGACCTCGCCTACCTGCACGTCCACCCCAACGAGGGCGGCCCCGGCCCGGACGTCTCCTTCACGGCCACGGCCCCCAGCGCCGGCACCTACCGGCTCTTCCTGGACTTCCAGCACCAGGGCAAGGTCCGCACCGCGGCCTTCACCGTCCGGGCGGGCGACGGCCAGGCGGCCGCCGCTCCCGCCGCGCAGCCCGCGCAGCCGGCCGGGGAGGAGCAGGGCGGTCACTCCCACTGACCGCCCGGCGGAACATCCCGCGGCCCGTCCTCGTTGTCGACATACCCCCCAGGGGTACAGAAGGCCCGATGAAGGGAAGCGATCGCCGTGCCCGGTTACACCTCCCACAAGGACGACGTCCTCAAGCGGCTGCGCCGCATCGAAGGCCAGGTGCGCGGCCTCCAGCGCATGGTCGAGGAGGGGACGTACTGCATCGACGTGCTCACCCAGGTCAGCGCCGCCACCAAGGCCCTGCAGTCCTTCGGGCTGACCATGATGGAGGACCACCTCCACTCCTGCGTCGCCGACGCCATCGCCGAAGGCGGCGATCAGGCTCGCGGCAAGGTCGAGGAGGCCTCGCGGGCCATCGCCCGGCTGGTCCGCGCCTGACGCGGCGCACTCACGTGCCCCGGGCCCGCCCGCCCCGGACACGGATCCGGGCCGGCCCCTCCGAGGGGCCGGCCCGGACGCGGTGCGCCACGGAGCGCGCGGGACCGTCAGACGAGGTCGAACCGGTCCAGCTCCATCACCTTGGCCCACGCCGCGACGAAGTCCTTCACGAACTTCTCCTTCGCGTCGTCGCTCGCGTAGACCTCCGCCAGCGCGCGCAGCTCGGAGTTGGACCCGAAGACCAGGTCCGCCCGGCTGCCCGTCCACCGGAGCGCGCCCGTGGCCGCGTCACGGCCCTCGAAGGAGCTCTCGTCCTCGGAGACCGCAGTCCACGTCGTGCCCAGGTCGAGCAGGTTGACGAAGAAGTCATTGGTCAGCACCCCGGGGGTGTCCGTGAGGACGCCCAGCGAGGACTGCCCGTGGTTCGCGCCCAGGACGCGCAGACCGCCGACGAGGACCGTCATCTCCGGCGCGCTCAGCGTCAGCAGGTTCGCCCTGTCGAGCAGCAGGTACTCCGCCGGCAGCCGGTTGCCCTTGCCCAGGTAGTTGCGGAAGCCGTCGGCCGCAGGCTCCAGCGCGGCGAAGGACTCCACGTCCGTCTGCTCCTGCGAGGCGTCCACCCGGCCCGGGGTGAAGGGCACCTCCACGTCGAAGCCCGCCTCCTTCGCGGCCTTCTCGACGGCCGCGCCGCCCGCGAGGACCACCAGGTCGGCCACCGATACCTGCCTGCCGTCCGAGCGGCCCTCGTTGAAGGACCGCCGGATCCCCTCCAGGGTGCGCAGCACCGCCGTCAGCCGGTCGGGCTCGTTGACCTCCCAGCCGATCTGCGGCTGGAGGCGGATGCGTCCGCCGTTGGCGCCGCCGCGCTTGTCGCTGCCGCGGAAGGAGGAGGCTGCGGCCCAGGCCGTGGACACCAGCTCGGACACCGACAGGCCCGAGGCCAGCACACGGGCCTTGAGGTCGGCGACCTCGGCGGCGCCGACGGTCTCGTACGTCCGGGCCGGCAGCGGGTCCTGCCACAGCAGCTGCTCGGCCGGCACCTCCGGGCCCAGGTAGCGGACGACGGGGCCCATGTCGCGGTGGGTCAGCTTGTACCAGGCGCGGGCGAAGGCGTCCGCGAACGCGTCGGGGTCGGCCTGGAAGCGGCGCGAGATCGGCTCGTAGACCGGGTCGAAGCGCAGCGACAGGTCGGTGGTCAGCATCGTCGGGGCGTGGGTCTTCGACGGGTCGTGCGCATCGGGCACGGTGCCCGCCCCGGCGCCGTCCTTCGGCCGCCACTGGTGCGCGCCCGCGGGGCTCTGGAACAGCTCCCACTCGTAGCCGAAGAGGATGTCGAAGAAGCTGTTGTCCCAGGTGGTCGGGGTGTCCGTCCAGATGCCCTCGAGACCGCTGGTGATCGCGTCCCCGCCCTTGCCGGTGCCGTACGAGCTGGCCCAGCCCAGGCCCTGCGCCGACATCGGGGCGCCCTCCGGGGCCTCGCCGACGCTCTCGGCCGGGCCCGCGCCGTGGGTCTTGCCGAAGGTGTGGCCGCCCGCGATCAGGGCGACCGTCTCCTCGTCGTTCATCGCCATCCGGTGGAACGTCTCGCGTATGTCGCGGGCGGCGGCCACCGGGTCCGGGTTGCCATTCGGGCCCTCCGGGTTCACGTAGATCAGGCCCATCTGCACCGCGCCGAGCGGGTCCTCCAGCTCACGGTCGCCGGTGTAGCGCCCATCGCCGAGCCACGTGGTCTCGGGGCCCCAGTACACGTCCTCGTCGGGCTCCCACACGTCCGCGCGGCCGCCGCCGAAGCCGAAGGTCTTCAGGCCCATCGTCTCCAGGGCGACGTTGCCGGCCAGGATCATCAGGTCGGCCCAGGAGAGGCTCTGGCCGTACTTCTTCTTCACCGGCCACAGCAGGCGGCGGGCCTTGTCCAGGTTGCCGTTGTCCGGCCAGCTGTTCAGGGGCGCGAAACGCTGCTGGCCCGCCCCCGCGCCGCCGCGGCCGTCGCTGATCCGGTACGTGCCCGCGCTGTGCCAGGCCATCCGGATCATGAAGGGGCCGTAGTGGCCGAAGTCGGCGGGCCACCAGTCCTGGGAGGTCGTCAGGACCTCCGCTATGTCCTGTTTGACCGCGGCGAGGTCCAGGGTCTTGAACGCCTCGGCGTAGTCGAACCCCTCGCCCAGCGGGTTCGCCACGGCGGGGTTCTTCGCGAGGATCTTCAGGTTGAGCGAATCCGGCCACCACTGGCGGTTTCCGCCGCCCTGGGTCGGGTGCGGGGCGCGGCCGTGGGCGACGGGGCAGCCTTCGGTTTGCTTCTCAGACATGGGAATCCTTTCGCACCGGCGGGTCACGCGGTGCTCGGAAATCGCTGGAGTGTTTTCCTGTCCCTTGGCTATCGGCGAAACCGATCCTACGATGGACGGATTCCAAGTCAAGAAGCATGCCAGACTACGCTTCCCCAGGAATGGGTGACCTTATGAGCGACCTGCTGGAACGACTTCGAAACCGCGGCTGGCGGATGACCGCCCAGCGCCGCGTCGTCGCGGAGGTCCTGGACGGCGACCACGTCCACCTGACGGCCGACGAGGTCCACGCCCGGGCGGCGCGGCGGCTGCCCGAGATCTCCCGGGCGACCGTCTACAACGCCCTGGGGGAGCTGGTCGCCCTCGGCGAGGTCGCGGAGGTCTCCACGGACGGGCGCGCCAAACGGTACGACCCCAACGCACGCCGGCCGCACCAGCACCTGGTCTGCTCCCGCTGCGGGACGATCCGCGACGTCCACCCGTCGGGCGACCCGCTGGCCGGATTCCCGGAATCGGAACGCATGGGTTTCCTGGTGTCCAAGGTGGAAGTCACCTACCGGGGCCTTTGTCCGTCCTGTGCCTGACCCATTTCCGCCACCCCGGGAGTTCGTCTTCCGGCCATTCGAAATCGTCCTTTCCGCCCTCGCGCATTTCCGGCGGGCGGCGCGGGCGGGCGACCCGCACCGCTCACCCCTCACGGTGAGTAGTCATACCGGTTGTCCACAGGCCCGGCGGACGGGACGGGAGTGTCCCAGGGTGCCGCTAGGCTTCTCGGATGGCCCTTTCGGACGCTTCCCCCGAGATCTCCAGCGAGGTCTCCGACGCATTGCGGGTGCTCCACCGCGTCTTCGGTTACAGCTCCTTCCGCGGTGACCAGCAGGAGATCATCGAGCAGCTGATCGGCGGCGGCGACGCCCTCGTGCTGATGCCCACCGGCGGCGGCAAGTCGCTCTGCTACCAGATCCCGGCGCTCGTCAGAGAGGGCACGGGCATCGTGATCTCCCCCCTGATCGCGCTGATGCAGGACCAGGTGGACGCGCTCACCGCCCTCGGGGTCCGGGCCGGGTTCCTCAACTCCACGCAGGACCCCTACGAGCGGCAGGCCGTCGAACAGGCCTTCCTCGCCGACGAGCTGGACCTGCTCTACCTGGCTCCCGAGCGGCTGCGCACCGAGGGCACCCAGCGTCTGCTCGACCGGGGCAGGGTCTCCCTGTTCGCCATCGACGAGGCGCACTGCGTCGCCCAGTGGGGCCACGACTTCCGCCCCGACTACCTCGCGCTGTCCATGCTGCACGAGCGCTGGCCCAAGGTGCCGCGGATCGCCCTGACCGCGACGGCCACCGAGGCCACGCACGCCGAGATCGCGGCCCGGCTCGGCCTGCAGGACGCCAAGCACTTCGTCGCCAGCTTCGACCGGCCCAACATCCAGTACCGCATCGTCTCCAAGGACAACCCCACCCGGCAGCTGCTGGAGCTGATCCGCACCGAGCACGACGGGGACGCCGGCGTCGTCTACTGCCTCTCCCGCTCCTCGGTGGAGAAGACCGCCGCCTTCCTGGTCGAGCAGGGCATCGACGCGGTCCCGTACCACGCCGGCATGGACGCCCGTGCGCGCGCCGCGAACCAGGCCCGCTTCCTGCGCGAGGACGGGGTCGTGGTCGTCGCCACGATCGCCTTCGGCATGGGCATCGACAAGCCCGACGTGCGCTTCGTCGCCCACCTCGACCTGCCGAAGTCCGTCGAGGGCTACTACCAGGAGACCGGCCGCGCCGGCCGCGACGGCGAGCCCGCCACGGCCTGGCTCGCCTACGGCCTCCAGGACGTGGTCCAGCAGCGCAAGCTGATCGACGGCTCCGAGGGCGACGACGCCCACCGCCGCTCCCTGGGCATGCACCTGGACGCCATGCTCGCCCTCTGCGAGACGGTCGACTGCCGCCGGGCCCGGCTGCTGGAGTACTTCGGCCAGCACGGCGGACCCTGCGGCAACTGCGACACCTGCCTGACGCCCGCCGAGTCCTGGGACGGCACGGTCGCGGCCCAGAAGCTGCTGTCCACGGTGTGGCGGCTGGCGAAGGAACGGCGCCAGAAATTCGGTGCCGGCCAGATCATCGACATCCTCCAGGGCAAGAAGACCGCCAAGGTCATCCAGTTCGACCACGACGCCCTCTCGGTGTTCGGCGTCGGCGCCGACCTCGGCACCGCCGAGTGGCGCGGCGTCGTACGCCAGCTGCTCGCGCAGCGGCTGCTGGCCGTCGAGGGCGACTACGGCACGCTCGTCCTCACCGACGCCAGCGGCGACGTGCTGGGCGGACGCCGCACCGTCCAGATGCGCAAGGAGAAGAAGGCCCCGGCCGCCTCCCGCAAGGAAGGCGGCTCCCGCTCCGGGAAGGCCGCCCGCGTCCCGGTCGACCTGCCGGCCGCCGCCGTCCCGGTCTTCGAGGCCCTGCGCGCCTGGCGGGCGGCGACCGCCCGCGAGCAGGGTGTCCCCGCGTACGTCGTCTTCCACGACGCCACGCTGAGGGAGATCGCGACCCGGCTGCCCGGCACCGTCGAGGAACTCGGCGGGATCGGCGGCGTCGGCGAGGCCAAGCTCGCCAAGTACGCGGAGGGCCTCCTCGACGCCCTGGCCGAGTGCCGGGCGGACGGGGCCGTCGCCACCGCCGAACCGGCCCCCGCCGCGCCCCAGCTGGACGGCTTCCAGCCCGCCGCGCCCCGCAGGACCGCACCACAGGCCGCCCGGGCGGCCGCAACCGCCGGCAACGAGCCCGAGCACGAACCCCCGTTCGAGGAGGAACCGCCCTTCGACCTGGAGGACATGGATCCTCCGTGGGACGACTGGCGCTAGCCGCATCCGGGGCGGCCCCGCGCGGGGCCGCCCCGGATGCCGTCCCGGTCAGGCGCCGACGTACGCCGCCAGGTGTTCGCCGGTCAGGGTCGAGCGGGCGGCCACCAGCTCGGCCGGGGTGCCTTCGAAGACGATCCGCCCGCCGTCGTGCCCGGCCCCCGGACCCAGGTCGATGATCCGGTCGGCGTGCGCCATGACCGCCTGGTGGTGTTCGATCACGATCACCGACTTGCCGGAGTCCACCAGCCGGTCCAGCAGCCCCAGCAGGTGTTCCACATCCGCCAGGTGGAGGCCGGCCGTCGGCTCGTCCAGGACGTAGATCCCGCCCTTCTCACCCATGTGCGTGGCCAGCTTCAGCCGCTGCCGCTCCCCGCCCGACAGGGTGGTCAGCGG
>NZ_JZWV01000250.1 GCF_000966975.1 Streptomyces katrae
CCCGCCCGACAGGGTGGTCAGCGGCTGGCCGAGGGTCAGGTAGCCGAGGCCGACGTCCACCAGCCGCTCCAGGATCCGGTGCGCGGCCGGTGTCCGCGCCTCGCCCGAGCCGAAGAACTCCGCCGCCTCCGCCACCGGCATCTCCAGCACCTCGCTGATGTCCCGGCCGCCCAGCCGGTACTCCAGCACCGACGCGTCGAACCGCTTCCCCTCGCAGTCCTCGCAGGTGGTGGCCACGCCGGCCATCATCGCCAGGTCGGTGTAGACCACCCCGGCACCGTTGCAGGTGGGGCAGGCGCCCTCCGAATTGGCGCTGAACAGGGCCGGCTTCACCCCGTTGGCCTTGGCGAACGCCTTCCGGACCGGTTCCAGCAGCCCCGTGTACGTCGCCGGGTTGCTCCGCCGGGAGCCCCGGATCGGCGTCTGGTCCACCGACACCACCCCCGCCGAGGCCGGGACGGACCCGTGGATGAGCGAGCTCTTGCCCGAGCCGGCCACCCCCGTCACCACCGTGAGCACCCCGAGCGGGACGTCCACGTCGACCCCGCGCAGGTTGTGCGCCGACGCCCCGCGGATCTCCAGCACGCCCGAAGGCTCGCGCAGCGACTCCTTGAGGGCGGCCCGGTCGTCGAAGTGCCGCCCGGTCACGGTGCCGCTGGACCGCAGCCCCTCCACCCCGCCCTCGAAGCAGACCGTGCCGCCCGCCGCACCGGCGCCGGGGCCGAGGTCCACGACGTGGTCGGCGATCGCGATCACCTCCGGCTTGTGCTCCACGACCAGCACCGTGTTGCCCTTGTCGCGCAGCCGCAGCAGCAGGCCGTTCATCCGCTGGATGTCGTGCGGGTGCAGACCGGTGGTGGGCTCGTCGAAGACGTACGTGACGTCGGTGAGCGCCGAGCCGAGGTGGCGGATCATCTTGACGCGCTGCGCCTCCCCGCCCGACAGCGTGCCCGCCGCCCGGTCCAGCGACAGGTAACCCAGCCCGATCTCCACGAACGAGTCCAGCGTGTGCCGCAATTTCGCCAGCAGCGGTGCCACCGACGGCTCGTCGAGCCCGCTCACCCACTTGGCCAGGTCGCTGATCTGCATCGCGCAGGCGTCGGCGATGCTGATCCCCTTGATCTTCGAGGACCGCGCACCCGCGCTGAGCCGGGTCCCCCCGCAGTCGGGGCAGGTCGTGAAGGTGACCGCACGCTCCACGAACTCGCGGATGTGGGGCTGCATCGCCTCCTTGTCCTTGGCCAGCATCGACTTGCGGATCCGCGGGAGCAGTCCCTCGTACGTCATGTTGATGCCCGCGATCTTCATCCTGACCGGCTCGCGGTGCAGGAAGTCGGCGAGCTGCTTCTTCGTGAACGAGCGGATCGGCCTGTCCGGGTCGAAGAGGCCCGACTCGCTGTAGAGGCGGTGGTTCCAGCCGCCCGGCTTGTAGCCGGGGACGGTGAGCGCCCCCTCGTTGAGGGACTTCGAGTCGTCGAACAGCTGGGTGAGGTCCAGGTCGGTGACCGTGCCCCGGCCCTCGCAGCGCGGGCACATGCCGCCCGTCACGCTGAACTCGCGCCGCTCCTTGACCTTCTGCCCGCCCCGCGCCAGGGTGACCGCGCCCGCGCCGCTGACCGAGGCCACGTTGAAGGAGTACGCCTTGGGGCCCCCGATGTGCGGGGCGCCGAGCCGGCTGAAGAGGATCCGCAGCATGGCGTTGGCATCGGTGGCCGTGCCGACCGTGGAGCGGGGGTCGCCGCCCATCCGCTGCTGGTCCACGGCGATCACCGTCGTCAGCCCGTCCAGCACGTCCACGTCGGGCCGGGCCGCCGCGGGCATGAAGCCCTGCACGAAGGCGCTGTACGTCTCGTTGATCAGCCGCTGCGACTCCGCGGCGACCGTGTCGAAGACGAGCGAGCTCTTGCCCGAGCCGGACACACCGGTGAACACCGTCAGCCGCCGCTTGGGGATCTCGACGCTGATGTCCCTGAGGTTGTTCTCGCGCGCGCCGTGCACCCGGATCATGTCGTGGCTGTCGGCGGCGTGCGGTACGGCCGAGCGGTCGTTCGTCGTGGCCCTGCTCATCGTCTCTCCCTCGTCGGCGCGGCCGCGGCGGCGTCCCTCGGCGCCCCGGCCCGTTCCACGCTACGCGAGGGCCCCGGGCCGCCGCTTCTCCGATACTGACCGGTCCGGGCACGGGGCGGGGCGGAGCCCGGCGGGCACGGGGTTCCGGCCAATCGCGCGGATCCCGAGGAGGGGGTGGTGCGCTTCCAACGGGCCTTCCGGGCGCGTACTTCCGGTAAGGGTGGGTGTTTCGGTCGGCCCGCCGGAGGGCGTCGCCGCCCTCCGCCGGGGCCCGCGCTAGTGTGCGTACGTGAACTCTCATGTCGTCATAGGTTTCGGACCCGCCGGCGCCGCCACCGCCCGGCTGCTCGTGGAGCAGGGCCGCACCGTGAAGGTCGTCACCACGTCGGGCCGCAGCCCGGAGCCCGGGATCGAGCACGTCGCGCTGGACGCGAGGGACAGCGGGCGGCTCACCGAGGCGGTACGGGGCGCGGCCGCGGTCTACAGCTGCGCCGCACCGCCCTACCACCGCTGGGCGGCGGAGTGGCCGGCGCTGGCCTCCTCGCTCTGTACAGCCGCCGAGGAGACCGGGGCGGTGCTCGTCATGCTCGGGAACCTCTACGGGTACGGGCCCGTGGACGGCCCCCTGACCGAGGACCTGCCCCTCGCGGCGACCGGCACCAAGGGACGGGTGCGCGCCGCCGTCTGGGAACGCGCGCGGGACCTGCACCAGCAGGGCCGGATCAGGGCCGTCGAGGTACGGGCCTCCGACTTCTTCGGGCCCGGCGTCACCGACGGCGGGCACCTCGCGGCGCGCGTGCTGCCGCCGCTGCTGCGCGGCAAGCCCGTCTCCACCCTCGGCGACCCCGACGCCCCGCACAGCTGGACCTACCTCCCCGACGTGGCCCGGGCCCTGGTGGAGACCGCGGGCGACGAGCGGGCCTGGGGCCGGGCCTGGCACGTGCCGACCGGACCCGCGCTGTCCGTACGGGAGATGGTGGACCGGCTCGCCGCCGAGGCGGGCACCGGACCGGTCGCCGTGCGCGGCGTCCCGCCCCTGGTCCTCGGCCTGGGCGGGCTGTTCTCGCCGCTGCTGCGCGAACTGAAGGAGATCCGCTACCAGTTCGACCGTCCGTTCACGGTCGACTCCAGTGCCTACGAGACCGCGTTCGCGGCTCAGCCCACCCCGCTGGACGAGCAGGTCAAGGCGACGGTGGACTGGTGGCGCGGACGCCTGGCCACCACCGGGTGACGGTTGCAGTGAGAGGGATGGATTCCACAGTGGACCCCAGCGCAGCAGGGCGGGGACAGGACAGGGGCGGGGAGCGGAACCGGGACGACATAGCCGTCGTCGGGATGGCCTGCCGCTTCCCGGGCGCGCGGAACCTGAACGAGTACTGGCGGCTCCTGACGGACCCCCGGGCGCAGTTCGGCCGTGTCCCCGACACGCGGTGGCGCGCCGACGCCTTCCTCAGCGAGGACTTCCGCGACACCTCCGCCGCCTATACGGACACCATGGCCCTGCTCCCGGACGTGGACCGCTTCGACGCGGCCCACTACGGCATCCCGCCGCGGCGGGCCAAGGCGATGGACCCCCAGCACCGGCTGCTGATCGACCTCGCCCGCGAGGCGATCCAGGACGCCGGCTGGGAGGCCGACGGCTTCGACCGGGAGGAGACCTCGGTGATCACGGCCCTCACCGAGAGCGGCTACCGGGGCCTGACGACCCTCCGGATCCGTATGCGCCAGCTGGCCGGCGGCGAGTTCGGGGCACGCCCGGCCGATCCCCGCTGGGCGGACACGGCGCGCGCCGTCGACGGGATGCGGGGCACCTCCGTCGCCGGGATCCTGCTCAACATGGGTCCGAACACGATCAGTTCGGTCTTCGACCTGCACGGCGAGAGCTACGCCCTGGACTCCGCCTGCTCCGGCGGCCTGATGGCGGTGGCCAACGCCGTGCACGCGCTGCGCTCCGGCCGCACCCGCATCGCCCTCGCGGGCGGCGCCCAGCTGGTCGTCACCCCCGACCTCCTGGTGGGGCTGTGCCGGATCGGCGCCATCTCGCGCAGCGGCCGCTGCCTGCCGTTCGGCGCGGACGCCGACGGCTTCGTGCTGGGCGAGGGCGCCGGGATGCTGGTGCTGCGGCCCCTGTCCGACGCGCTCGCGGCCGGGGACCGGGTGTACGCCGTGATCCGCGGCGTGGGCACCGCCAACGACGGGACCGTCCAGGGCGGCATGCACCCGCAGGCCGCCGGGCAGCTGCGCGCCCTGCGCCGTGCCTACCGCGACGCCGGGCTGGCCCCCGGTGAGGTCGGCTACCTGGAGGCGCACGGCACCGGGACCACCGTCGGCGACCCCGTCGAGCTCTCCGTCCTGCGCGAGCTGCGCGGGGAGGATGCCGCCCCCGCCTACCTGGGCGCCGTCAAGGCGGTGGTCGGGCACTCGCTCAACTCGGCGGGGCTGGCCGGGCTGATCAAGTCCGTCCTGGCCGTGCAGCGGGGGGTGATCCCTCCGCAGCCGGAGTTCGGGCTCGCCGAACCGCCCGTGCTCGACGCGGCGCGGCTGACCGTGCCCACGGCGCCCGTCGCCTGGCCCCGGGACGGCCGGCCGCGCCGGGCGGGCGTCAGCGCGTTCGGCTTCGGCGGCACCGGGGTGCACCTGGTGGTGGAGGAGCACACCGAGCGGCCGGCGGTCCTGCCGGCACCGTCCGGGGGCCCGTACGTCCTCACCCTCAGCGCCCGCGACCGGGCGGGTCTGGCCCGGTACGCCCGGGACCTGGCCGGTGCCCTCGCCGCGGACCGGCCCGCGCCGGCCGCCGTGGCCGACACCCTCGCGCGCCGGGCCCCCCTCGCCGAACGCCTCACCGTGGAGGTGCGGGACACCGACGAGGCGGTGGCCCGGCTGACCGGGGCCGCCGAGGCCCTGGAGGCGGGCCGGGTGCCCGGCCCGGCCGGGGAGGCGGCCGCACCCGCGGGGGAGCGCGTACCCCCGTGCACCCTGCCGCCGAGCCCGCTCGCCCCGCGCCGGCACTGGATCGTGGACGAGTCGGCGCGCGAGACGGCCGGCCCGGACCCGGAGCCCGCCCCCGCCGCCCCGGTGGCGGAGCCGGAAGGGGCGCGCTCCGGCGTGCCGGACGCCGCGACCGTCGTCCTCGAAGAGGTGTCGCGGACCGGCGTCTACCCGCTGTCCGACCTGCACGAGGGCCAGACGCTGGTCGCCGACCTCGGCTTCGACTCCCTGATGCTGCACGAGCTGGACACGCGCATCGCGAACCGGGTGCCGGGGTTCCGGACCGAGGAGATGTTCTCCCCGGACCTCACCATCAGCCGGCTGATCGCCCTCGTCGACCCGGACCACGGCGTCCCCCGGCCCCCCCGGCCGGAGGCGGACCCGCCGGCCGCCGCCCCGCAATGGAGCGCCGAGACGGCGGACGTCGACGAGTTCCCGGAGGTCGGCAAGCTGGAACAGCTCCTGGGCTCCATCGCCGACACCGGGGCGGCCTTCCCCTACTTCCGGGTCCACGAGGGCACCATCCGCGACACCACGGTGATCGGCGGCCGGCCGTACCTCTCCTTCGGCAGCTACAACTACCTCGGCCTCTCCGGGCACCCCGCCGTCAACGAGGCCGTGCACCGGGCGGTGGACCGGTACGGGACCTCGGTCTCCGCGAGCCGGGTCCTGTCCGGCGAACGGGACCTCACCGTCCGCCTCGAACGGGCCCTGACGGAGTTCCTGGGGGTCGGGGACTGCCTGACGCTGGTCAGTGGCCACGCCACCAACGTCACCGCGATCGGGCACCTGCTCGGCCCGGGGGACCTCGTCCTGCACGACGCCCTCGCCCACGACAGCATCCTCCAGGGCTGCGCCCTCTCCGGCGCGGCGCGGCGCCCGTTCGCGCACAACGACGTGCGGCAGCTGGAGCACCTGCTGCGGCTCAACCGCTCCCGGTTCCGCCGGGTGCTGATCGCCGTCGAGGGCGCCTACAGCATGGACGGCGACCTCGTCGACCTGCCCGCCGTGATCGAGTTGAAGAAACGTTACGGCGCACTGCTGATGGTGGACGAGGCGCACAGCATCGGCACCGTCGGCGAACGCGGCCGGGGCGTCGGAGAGTTCTTCGGGGTCGACCGCCGCGACGTGGACCTGTGGATGGGCACCCTGTCCAAGGCCTTCGCCAGCTGCGGGGGCTACCTCGGCGGCTCGCAGCGGATGGTGCGCTGGCTGCGCCACACCCTGCCCGGCTTCGTCTACAGCGTGGGCCTGACCCCGCCCAACGCGGCGGCCGCGCTGGCCGCCACCGAGCTGATCGCCGCGGAGCCGGAGCGGGTGGGCGCGCTGCGGCGCAACTCCGAGCTCTTCGTCGGCCTGGCCGCGGCCGCCGGCCTGGCGACGGGCTCCAGCGCCCACACGCCGATCGTGCCGTGCATCCTCGGGGACTCGGCCCGCACCCTGCGCGTGGCCGACGGACTCTACGCGCGCGGAGTGATCGCCGACCCGATCTTCCATCCCGCCGTGGAGGAGGGGCTCTCGCGGCTCCGGTTCTTCGTCACCAGTGAGCACAGCGAGGAGGACGTCCGCCGGGCGGTGGCGGCGCTGGCCGAGGAGGTGGCCTCCGCCGGGAGCTGAGGAGCCCACGTCAGAACAGGGTCCGTTCGATCCGGCTGAGCATGGCGCTCGTCCCCGGGTCGCCGCCCTCGTCCGCCTCCGCGCCGGTGTGTGCCGCGTGCTGCTCGCCCTCCATCCGCTGGGCGAGCAGATAGGCGATGATCTCCGCCTCCTGCTCCTGGACGTCGTCGTAGGTCGCGCGCAGGAGCATGTCGCGCACGAGGTCGGGGTCGAGGTCGGGGAAGAGGAGGCGGGCAGCCGCCTCGTCCAGTCCGCCGGCCCCGCGATGGCAGCAGATGATGTGGCCCAGCTCGTGCAAGATGATGTGCTCCTGATGCGCGCTGGTGGTGTTGGCGTCGTAGAAGATCAGGTCCTCGTCACGCGCGGCGACCCACATCCCGCACGGGTGCGACGAGGGCATCTGCATCGGGACCAGGATGATCGGCCGCTCGCGCGCCTCGCCCAGGTGGCGGCAGAGGTCGGCGACGTCGGTCACCTCGGGCAGGTCGAGTTCGGCCAGCCGCCGGGCGCCGGCCTTGCGGAGCTTCTTGAGCCGGCTGCGCCGGTCGTGGTCGGCGGCCCGCTCCTTCCAGGAGCCCCTCATACGGGCTCAGCCCCTCATACGGGCTCGGAGGGGCCGGGGCCGTCGGCGGCGGAGTCGGAGACGGGGGCGTCGGTGACCGGCGGGAGGCCCTGCATCTGCCGGTACTGGTCCATGATGGCCGTGATGGCCGCGAGGTTCTCCTTCTTCATCCCCGCCGCGCGCATGGCCACGGCGCGGACCCCGGACTGCCGCAGCGCCTCGATGGCGGCGACCTGGCTGAGCACCGACTCGGCGACCTTGTCGTCGAAGAAGTAGGCGACCGAGACGCCGAAGAACTTGGCGAGGGCGGCGAGGAGGTCGGGCGAGGGGTTGGAACGCTTCCCCGTGCGGAGCTGCGACAGGTACACGCCCCCGGCCTTGAGTTCGGGGTTGACCCGCTTCAGTTCCTCCGCCACCTCGGCGTTGGTCCAGTGCTTGCCCTTGGGACGGACCGTCTTGAACAGGTCGTCAAGGCGCCTGGCGAGCAGGGGCCGGTCGTCGCTCTCGCTCATGGTGAATCTCCCTCCCGTCACCTCCTCGGTATAGCCCTTGGCTATACGCCAGTTTCACAGAATAGCGGTCAGTTGACAATTGGCCTGGACTCCGCCAACGTTGGGTCTCGCCGATAGCTGCCAGCTAACTCGCTACGGGGGACGTAGGACGGGTTGCCAGGCGGTGAAAACGGACTGGCCCGGCCCTCGGGGGATGGGCCGGGCCAGTCCGGGCGGTAGCCACCCGCCCGGCCCGGCATGGGAAGCGGGGGGAACGGGGGAGGCCCGCCCGGTTTGACGGGGGATACAAACCGGGCGGGAGCTTTTCAACTCGCGGTGCCGAGTTTACTGTAGGCGGCCGCGACTTTGGTGAGCCAGGCGACTTCGGCCATGAAGTTGTCCGTGTCCCGGTCGTCGAAGTCGCCGGCGTCCTTGTTGTCGTGCGGCATGGTCCCGGCCTGCTTGGCCAGCAGCGCCCGCTTGATCCGCGCCGCCTCCGTGAAGGCCTGCCGCGATTCCTCGCTCTCCTCCCTGCCCGCGTCCCCGGCCGAACCGCCCACGGTCGTACGGTCGATGTACGGGCGCAGGTCCCGCCACCCGTCGCGGATCTCGACGACCCGGCGGTGCAGCCGGTAGTCCAGGTCCGAGACCGAGGCACCCGGCGGCTCCAGGGCGATGTCCGGAGAGGACTCGTACAGGTCCCGCCAGAGCGGGTACAGCGCCCGGTACGAGCGGTAGCTGCGCCCCCACGCCAGCAGCCGGGAAGCCGCCGGGCCCCACGAGGAGTTGGTCAGGCCGAGCGACAGGATGACGATGCCCGCCGCGCTGAAGAGGTTCGAGGCCAGCTTCCAGGCGCCGATGTCGACCCCGGACGCGGCCGTCAGGATGTTGAGGGTGCGGCACGAGCAGTACAGGAACAGCACCACGGCGGCCACCCGCAGCACCCGCAGCGCCTGCCGCAGCGACTCGTTCTCCGTCATCCGCGCGTAGGAACCGCACTGGCGGAAGATGGTCACGCACGGCAGCGCCTGGGAGGCCATGAAGGCCAGGAGGTAGACGAGGACCAGCGGCTGACCGCTGCCCGTGTCGAAGTCCGAGGACGGCCGGGAGGTTCCGTCGGCCAGGACGAAGAGCGCCACGAGGGCCACGTCGAGCGCGCACCCGGTGATCAGCCACCACCGCGTCCTGCGCCGCGCCTCCTCGTCGGGCGCCGCCCACCGCAGCAGGATGATCTCCGCGGCCACGCAGTAGGCCACCGCCGACAGGTGCATGAGGAGGATGGCGAGGTTGCCGACGCCCAGGAAGGCGGGGCCGCTCATGGCCACGGCGCCCATGGTGAAGGTGAAGCACTGGAGGACCAGAGTGGCGATCAGCGTCCAGTAGGCACTGTCGTGCCGGCTGCGCCTCGCCTGGCACAGCCGGTAGATGAGCGCGGCGTACGAGGAGAGCGCCGCGATGACGAAGCAGAGGGTTCTGATGGTGTTCAAGGCCTGGTTTCCTACAGGGGGCCGCGGGGGCGGCAGAAGGGGTCAGTCGGTGTGTTCGGCCGGCGGGACCTCGAGCCCGATGCTCTCGGCGCAGACGGCGATCGCGTAGTCGAAGTACGCGGCCTCGTCCTTGACGCTGTCGTGGGTGCGGCTGAAGACCTGGAAGACCAGGAGTCCGATGAGGTTGCTCCACAGCACGATGCCGCGCTCGACGATGTCCGAGAACGGAGCCCCGGGTACGCCGCCGAAGGCCTCTACGGCGGCCGGCAGCAGCAGCGGCGGACCGGGCACCGCGCGCCGCGGCGGGGTCAGTTCGCCGCCCTCCAGCGCGGCCCGGACGATCCCGGCGAGCACGGCGGGGGTGCGCGCGGCGGCCGGAACGGTGTCCTGCGGGGCGTGGTAGCCCGGCACCGGTGAACCGTAGATCAGCGTGAACTCGCCGGGGTTCGCGAAGGACCACCGCCGCAGGGCGCGGGTGACGGCGAGCAGCCGCGCCCCCGCCGGAGCACCTGCCGTGTCGGCCGCCTCCATCGCGGCGCCGGAGGCGTCGTAGGCGTCGATGACGAGCGCGGTCAGCAGGTCGTCCCGGTGCGGGAAGACGGCCTCGGCCTCGGAGAGGGCGAGGCCGGCGGCGCGGGCCACCCCCTCCAGGGACAGGGCGGCGGCACCCACCTCCACCAGCTGCCGGCGGGCGGCCTCCTTGAGCACCTCCGCCGGAGCGGGGCCGGCGTCGTTCGAACTGATTGCTGAAACGTCCATGCCGGAACCGTACCCGCCGCCCCGAACGGCGGTGGCCCCAGCACCGGGAGCGGCCCCGGTGGACCGCCGGGATCCGGCCATGGCGGTATGTCGCCTTCTGCCCCGCCGTGGGCCGACACCCTCTAGACGTCCCGCGCGGCCCGCAGGGTCAGCACGCGGGTGGTGCTGCCGTCGTCCTCGGTGATGTCGCGGACGTGCTCGAAGCCGATCCGCTCCAGCAGGGCCAGCGAAGCACCGTTCTCCGCGGCCACGGTGGCGTGCACCTCGGCCAGCGCGAGGGTGTCGAAGCCGTACGCCGTCAGGGCCCGCGCCAGCTCGGACCCCAGCCCCGCACCCCAGGCGGCGGGGGCCAGCGCGTAGATGATCTCGTGGCCCCCGACGGCGTCGGTCCGCTTGATCTCGGCGTGCCCGATCAGCTCGCCGTCGCGGCGGACGGCCCAGACGTCGAACAGGCCCCGGGCGTACACCTTGGTGAAGATCCGGCCGAAGAGGGCCCGGTCCTCCTCCTCGGGGACGGGCCCGTCACCCATCCAACGGGACACCCTCGTGTCCTGGAACAGGGCCACGAACGCCTCTTCGTCAT
Source organism: Streptomyces katrae (assembly GCF_000966975.1). GTDB lineage: Bacteria > Actinomycetota > Actinomycetes > Streptomycetales > Streptomycetaceae > Streptomyces > Streptomyces katrae. The sequence continues at coordinate 10,555 of NZ_JZWV01000250.1, forward strand.
CGGGGAGGTAGGGGTCCAGGAGCAGGCGCTCGGTGCGCAGCGTCGGGGTCATGACCGGTGACGCTATCCACGCGGTACAGGCCCGGCAAACGATTTGCCGGGCCCCGAGCACGGGGAGCGGGTGAGCCGTGTCTCACCCGGGCGGCGGCACTTGTCTATGCAACGAGTTGCATACAAAGATGCGGGGCATGGCGCTCGACCACGCGATCCTCGTCTCCCTCCTGGAGATGCCCGGCTCCGGCTACGAACTGGCCCGGCGGTTCGACCGGTCCATCGGCTACTTCTGGACCGCCACGCACCAGCAGATCTACCGCGTCCTCGGGCGCATGGCCGCCGACGGCCTGCTCACCGTCCGCGAGGTGCCCCAGCAGGGGCGGCCGGACAAGAAGGAGTACTCCGTCGCCGCCCCCGGCCGCGCCGCCCTCACCCGGTGGCTGCACGAGCCCATCGAACCCGAGAGCATGCGCCACGAGCTCGCCGTCAAGATCCGCGGCGCGGCCTTCGACGACCCCGCCGCCCTGATCCGCGAGGTCGAACGCCACCACCGCGCCCACAGCGACCGCCTCGCGCACTACCTCGCGGGGGAGCGGCGCGACTTCACCGGGCCCGCCGCCCCCGCCCCGCTCGACGCCGGACAGGAGCTCCAGCACGTCGTGCTGCGCGGCGGCATCGCGTACGAGCGGATGACCATCGCCTGGCTGGACGACGTCCTGGCCACCCTCCACCGCATCGGGGCGGCGACACCGCCCGCCTGACCGCACACCCGTCACTACTCCCCGGAAGGCGACCCCTCATGGCCGACTCCCTCCTGTTCAACCCGCGCACCTACGACCCCGCGCATTTCGACCCCGAGACCCGCCGCCTGCTGCGCGCCACCGTGGACTGGTTCGAGGAGCGCGGCAAGCGCAAGCTGCTGGAGGACTACCGCACCCGCGCCTGGCTCGCGGACTTCCTCGCCTTCGCCGCCAAGGAAGGCCTGTTCGCCACCTTCCTCACCCCGGCCTCCGCCGCCGCCGGCCACGAGGGCCGGCGCTGGGACACCGCCCGCATCGCCGCCCTCAACGAGATCCTCGGCTTCTACGGCCTCGACTACTGGTACGCCTGGCAGGTGACCATCCTGGGCCTGGGCCCGGTCTGGCAGAGCGACAACGCCGCCGCCCGCGCCCGCGCCGCCGAACTCCTCACCCAGGGCGAGGTGTTCGCGTTCGGCCTGTCCGAGCGGACCCACGGCGCCGACATCTACTCCACCGACATGCTCCTGGAGCCCGACGGCGACGGCGGCTTCCTGGCGACCGGCTCGAAGTACTACATCGGCAACGGCAACGCCGCCGGCCTGGTCTCCGTCTTCGGCCGCCGCACCGACGTCGAGGGCCCCGACGGCTACGTCTTCTTCGCCGCCGACAGCCGCCACCCCGCGTACGGCCTCGTCCAGAACGTCGTCGACTCCTCCAAGTACGTGAGCGAGTTCCGGCTGGAGCGCTACCCGGTCGCCGCCGAGGACGTGCTGCACACCGGCCGCGCCGCCTTCGACGCCGCCCTCAACACCGTCAACGTGGGCAAGTTCAACCTCTGCACCGCCTCCATCGGCATCTGCGAGCACGCGATGTACGAGGCCGTCACCCACGCGCGGAACCGCGTCCTCTACGGCCGCCCGGTCACCGCCTTCCCGCACGTGCGCCGCGAGCTGGCCGACGCCTACGTCCGCCTCGTCGGCATGAAGCTGTTCAGCGACCGGGCGGTGGACTACTTCCGCTCCGCCGGTCCCGAGGACCGCCGCTACCTCCTCTTCAACCCGATGACGAAGATGAAGGTGACCACGGAGGGCGAGAAGGTCATCGACCTGATGTGGGACGTCATCGCCGCCAAGGGCTTCGAGAAGGACACCTACTTCGCCAACGCCGCCGTGGAGATCCGCGGCCTGCCCAAGCTCGAGGGCACCGTCCACGTCAACCTCGCGCTGATCCTCAAGTTCATGCGCAACCACCTGCTGGAGCCGGTCGAGTACCCGGCCGTGCCGACCCGCCTCGACGCGGCCGACGACGACTTCCTCTTCCGGCAGGGCCCGGCCCGCGGCCTGGGCTCCGTACGCTTCCACGACTGGCGGCCCGCCTTCGACGCGTACGCCGAGGTGCCGAACGTCGCCCGCTTCCGCGAACAGGCCGACGCCCTGTGCGAGTTCGTCGCCACCATCGCGCCCGACGAGGCGCAGAGCCGCGACCTCGACTTCCTGCTCTCCGTCGGCCAGCTGTTCGCGCTCGTGGTGCACGGCCAGCTGATCCTGGAGCAGGCCCGCCTGACGGACCTGGACCGTGACGTCCTCGACGAGCTGTTCTCCGTCCTCGTCCGCGACTTCTCCGGGCACGCCGTCGAACTGCACGGCAAGGACTCCGCCACCGGGGCGCAGCAGGCGTGGGCGCTCGGCGCGGTGCGCCGCCCGGTCGTCGACGAGGCCCGCGCGGCCCGCGTCTGGGAGCGCGTCGAGGCCCTCTCCGGGGCCTACGAGATGGCACCGTAACGACGGCCCGCAGCCCCGGTCGGGCCAGGCCGCGCCGTGCGGCCTGGTCCAGGACCCGTCCCCTCACCGTCAGGTCATCCGTTGACCGGACGGTCACATGGTCAGATGGTCCAGCGCAGTACCGCCCCCAGGCCGCCCGCCGGGCCCGGCATGCCCGCGGGGACGACGAGGACCTCGCTGCCGGCCGCCGCCGCGGACCGCAGCAGGGCGTCGTCCGCGCGCGCCCGTACCGGCTTGTCGACGCCCATCGCCCGCGCCTGACCGCGCTGGAGCGCCACGTCGTCCACGCCGGGGCCGATCCACACCTCGCGACCCGTGTCGGAGCCGTCCGGGCCGAGCAGCAGCGTGGCCACCTGGTGGGTGCGTACGGCGTCCACCACCGCCGGTACGCCCTCGGCCGCCTCGCCCGGCCCGGTGTCCACCGTGGACTCGCGGTGCTCGCCGGGCCGGCCCCGGCCGATGCGGAAGCGTTCCAGGGCGCTCTCCAGCCGCCGGCGGGCGAAACCCTCGCGCAGCCGCGCGATCTCCCGGTCCAGGGTGTCCTGCGAGGCACCGGGCGTCCGGCCGCCGTCGACCTCGGCGGTCACCGCCCGCATCCGTTCGGGCAGCCGGTTGTGTACGGCCCGCCGCTCGCGGGCGTCACCGGTCAGCACCACGAGACCGGCGCCGCTCTCCGGCCACATCCGGGCCAGCTCCGCCGCGATGACGTCGGCCGTCTCGTTCCGGGCGTTCTCGTCCTTGTTCCGGTAGTGCCATTCGTGCCGGTCCGCCGGCACGCCGCGGTGCCCGCGATCCTGCCACTCCTTGCCCCGGGCCTGGCCCACGGCCGCCCGGCCGTACGCGTGACGCAGCTCCAGATCGGCGCCGGTCCGGTCGATGTACGCCACCAGACAGCTCGGGTCGTCGCCGCGCAGGCCCGCCAGCGGCGCGATGTGCGGCAGGACCGACCAGGTGGCCTCGATGGCGGCCGGGACCTTCCCGAGCGGGATGTCGAGGACCACCTCGGCGCCCGCCGCGAACAGCGCGCGGCCGGGCGGCGCCCCGCTGACCGGCTCGTTGGCGAGCCGGTTCACCACGGCCCGTACGGTGTAGGCGTCGGCGCCCGCGTCGATCAGCCGGGACGCGACCTCCCGTTCACGCAGTGCTTGAATCCGCTGTGCGTCCTCGGTCGCCCGGGTGGTCTCGACGTACACCGAGGCCCAGGGACCCGGCCGGGCGAAGAGCGGTTTGAGAAAGCCGAGTTCCATGACGTCCCCCAAGGGGTTCAGGAAGGCATGCCTCACCGTCCAGGATGCCCCGCCCGCCGGGCACCTGCCCACCGGCCGGCCCCTCGTCGCGGGGCAGTCGGGTGGATCGCGGACCCACAGCGGTACGGTCACCCCCGCGAGCGGGTAGAGCGGCGGCCGTGACCGCGTTTCAGCTGACCAGCCCCGCATTCGCCGACCACAGGGAGATCCCCCGCCGCCACACCGGCGAAGGGGAGGACCTCTCACCGCCCCTGACCTGGACGGCCGCTCCCGAGGGCACCGCGGAGCTGCTCCTCCTGTGCGAGGACCCGGACGCGCCCGGGCCCGCCTTCCTGCACTGGCTGGTCACGGGCATCGACCCGTGGACCGGCGGGGTGGAGGAGGGCCGGGTGCCCCACGGCGGCCGGTCCTGGCCCAACGGCTTCGGACGGCTGGGCTGGGGCGGTCCGATGCCCCCGCCCGGGCACGGGCCGCACCGCTACTTCTTCCACCTGTACGCCCTGTCCCAGCCGGTCCTGCTGCGCGAGCGGCCCGACGTGAACGCCGTGCACGGCGCCGTGCGGGACAGGCAGCTCGCCGGCGCCACCCTCGTGGGCACCTACGAGCGCTTCTGAGCGGACTCGGGGAAGCGGGGCCGATCAGGCTCCGTCGGGCCGGCGGTCGGCGTACCGCAGGAGCGCCCCGACGCCCTCCGCCAGCTCCAGGTCGTCCTCCGGTACGACGACCAGCTCGGCGGCCGTGCCCACGACCGCCCGCACCAGGGCCTCACCGGCGGGCTCCTCACGGGGCGCCCGCACTCCGCAGGCGAGCAGCTCCCCCTCGGTCAGGGCGAGCTGCGCCGGCCCCGGGCCGGTCCACAGCCGCAGCGGGGCGGTGGGCACGCGGTTCAGCAGCAGCGCCGCTACCTGCCCGCGCTGCAGGGCGGCCACGGTCGCGGCCAGCCCCTCCGACACGGGCCCGTGCAGGGCCCGGCGGCCGATGAACACGTCCACCAGCTCCCGGTCGTGCGCGGCCATTCGGCCCCGGAAGACCCCGTCGAGCTGCGACTCCAGCAGGGCCCGCCCGGTGTCCGTCGGGGTCGCGCCCCGGACCCGTACGACCTTGGAGCGCAGGGCGTGCGGCAGCCGGCGGACCAGGACGTTGCCCGCCCACTCGTCCCCGCCGACGACCACGGCGTCGGCGTGCGTGCGCCGGGCCCAGGAGTCCAGCCGGTGCCCCAGCCGGACGGCGCCGTGGTGCCAGGTGGCCACCGGCTCCTCGCGGTGCAACCGCTCACCCGGGGCCACGGTGGAGGCCGGCCAGGTGCCGGCTTCCGCCTCCACCCGTACCCAGCCGTGCGTCTCGGCCGTGGGCAGCCCGCCGTAGTGCACCACCACCGCCAGGTAGGGGATCTCCGGAAGGTGCTGGCTGACCAGCGGAACCGCCTCCGGCAGGGTGCTGTAGCGGGCCGTGTCCCGGGCCGGCGGCCGGGGCAGCTCGCCGTCCAGGACGAGCGCGCCGTTGGCCGCGAAGATCGCCTGCCCGTGCATCCCGGGCAGCTCCGCGTCCGCGCCGACGGCCTCCTCCAGGACGCCGAGCAGCGCCCGGTCCGCGCCCTGCCGGGTCAGGTCCGCGCGCAGCCGGTTCCAGCGCAGGGCGACGGCCCGGTCGGGCTGCTCCACGTCCCGCGAGGTGTCCAGGTACACCGAGGCGAAGGGGCCGGACTCCGCGTACAGGGGTTGCAGGAACGACAGCCTCATTCCGCATCACCACCTCCCATGATGCGACCGGCGTCAGCCGGAGGCGAGGAGGCCGGGCAGGTCGGCGAAGGAGTCGAGGACGTGGTCGGGGGTGCCGGAGGCGGCCCGGTGTGTCTCGGGGAGGTACTTGCCGGTCCTGACCAGGACGCCGGTGATGCCGGACCGCTGGGCGGCCAGGACGTCGGACTCGACGTCGTCGCCGACCATCAGCGTCTCGGACGCGTCGGCGCCCAGGTGGGCGAGGGCGCTCGCGAAGAACGCGGGCGCCGGCTTGCCCGTCACCTCCGCCTCGGTGCGGGAGGCCTTCTCCAGCCCTTCCAGGAAGGCCCCGGTGTCCAGGTCGAGGCCGCCCTCGGTGCGCCAGTACAGGTTGCGGTGCATGGACACCAGCCGGGCCCCGCGCTGAAGGTGCCGGAAGACGCGATTGAGGGCCTCGTACCCGAACTCCGGGCCCGCGCCGCCGAGCACGATCACGTCCACCTCCACCTCCGCGTCCGTTCCATGCCCGTCGACAAGGGTGACCCCCGGCAGGTCCTCCCGTACGTCTCCGCTGTTGAGAAGGAGGCAGCGGGCACCGGGGAAGTGCTCGCGCAGGTACGCCGCCGTGGCGGCCGGAGCGGTGAGCACGTCCCCGGCGGTCACGGGGAAGCCCAGGCCGGACAGGCGGGCGGCGATGACGGCGCGGGTGCGGGAGGTGTTGTTGGTGACCAGCGCCAGCCGCAGGCCCGCGGAGCGCAGCCGTTCCATGGCCTCCACCGTGCCGGGCAGGGCCTTCCAGGAGACGGTGAGGACTCCGTCGATGTCGATCAGGACCGCTCGGATTCGCTCCATGGGGCCGACGCTAACCCACGGCGCTCCGGTCAGGCGGCCGGCTTGCCCGGCTGGTCGTGGGTGGAGCAGTGGATGCCGCCCCCGCCCGAGGCGATCGTGTCGATCCGCACCTGGACGACCTCCCGCTTCGGGAAGTGCTCCCGCAGGATGCCGCGGGCGCGGTCGTCGGCCTGCCGGTCGCCGAACCGGGGCATGAACACGGCGTCGTTGGCCACGTAGAAGTTGGCGTAGGTGGAGACGAAGTCGTCGCCCCGGCCCGTGATCCGGTCCAGGTCGGGCTGTGGCAGGTCGATGACCTCGAGGCGCCGGCCGCGGGCGTCCGTGGCCCTGGACAGGACGGACTTGGCCTGGTCGGCCGAGCGGGACCAGGAGTCCGGCGGGGTGTTCGGGTGCGCGCGGTCCAGCAGGACCACCCCGGGCGCGGTGAAGCGGACGAGGCTGTCCACGTGGGCGTCGGTGATGTCCTGGCCCCGCACACCGGCCAGCCAGACCACCTTCTCCACCCCGAGGGTCTTCTTGAGCTCGGCCTCGATCGTGTTCCGGGACTTCCCGCGGTTGCGGTTGTCGTTGACGATCGAGCTCTCCGTGACGAGCAGGGTGCCCTCGCCGTCGGTCTCGAAGGAGCCGCCCTCGGCGACGAGGGGGGCCTGGACCCGGGGGATCCCGTACTTCTGCAGCAGGGTCCGGCCCACCTGGGCGTCGTTCCCGTGCTGCTGCTTGCCGCCCCAGCCGTTGAAGTTGAAGTCGACGCCGACGGTCCTGCCCGCCTCCTCGACGAACACGGGGACGGTGTCGCGGGCCCACAGGTCGTCGACGGCCAGCGGGATGACCTCGACCTGGTTGCCGCAGGCCCGCTGGGCCGCGTCCACCTGGTCGGGACGGGCCATCATGACAACCGCCTCGTACGCCCCGACGGCCCGGGCGATCCGAGCGATGTCCTCGCGGACGTAAGGCAGGTCCTTGTCCCATACTCCGGCGGCGATGGCCGGCCAGGCCATGAACGTCCGGGTGTGGCTCTCCCACTCGGCACCGAGGCGGCGCTTCGCGCCGTTGGCGGAGGCCTGCTCGGGGGTGTTGGCCGGGGTGCCGGGCCGCTCGGCGGCGTCGTCGGCGGGGCCGCAGGCGGCGGCGCCGAGGGCGAGGGCGCCGAAACCGAGGAGGGTGCGCAGGACGGACCGGCGGGCGGGGGGAGGGTTCGTCACGGGGAAGCTCCGATCGTGGACTCGTTCCGCCACTCTGGCACTGACTGACAATGGCACTGACTGAAAATTCAGTCAAACTGCCGCGCGTGGCGGGTGCCCGATCGGCCCACGGATTCCACCGGGCCGCTCAAGCCGGCCGGTCGACCTCCACGCGGACGGCCTCGCGCATCAGGCGGCGGGCGTGCTCCAGGGGGAGCAGACCACTGAGCCGGCGCACGCTCAGCCCCTCCAGCAGGGCCGTCAGCCGCTCGGCGGCGTCCGTGACCTCGGCGGGGTCGGCGCCCGGCCGG